>CARUOB010000056.1 GCA_949076555.1 uncultured Lachnospiraceae bacterium
GAAGATACCACCGATCAGAATCCAGAGCACAACAGGAACCCAGCCGAACATAGCCGCGCCGATCGGTCCGGTGATCGGGCCTGCACCCGCGATAGACGAGAAGTGGTGGCCCATCAGCACGGGCGCCTTCGCGGGAACATAGTCCACACCGTCTTCCATCTCATGCGCAGGGGTCGGTTTTCTGCTGTCGCCAACACCCCACTGTTTGCAAAGCCATCCGCCGTAGCCTATGTAGCCTACCACAAGAATGGCAATGCAGATGATTAACAATAACAATGAATTCATACAAACTCTCCCTTTCTTTTTTTGGAATATAATACTTTTTTCAAAATTTTCGCAGTCGTCCGTCCGGCACGGTTGCTTTCAATCCGGTCACTATCCCCAATGACCGCCGCCGCATGAAAGTCCATCCAGCCGTGAAGCGAAAATCGAAAACTTTTATAAATGTGACACTTCTTTAACGCCTTTACCGCCGCCGCGTCACAGGTGTCACAGACAATGATGGGAGTAATATAGGAATACATATGGCCCGGACCGATATGCAGACGGGCCATGCCGTCCTCGTAAGCTGTTTTTTTACAGGCTTCAAAGATCTCCGCCGTAAGGTGCGGCACGTCAAAGAGATAGATAAACTCCTCACTGTCCGCCGCCCATAGCGAAACCTTCTTAGAAACCATATACTTCTCCGCGTGCTCGTAATACTCACACAGCGCCCGGAGGGGTTCCCGCTCCGTTCCGAAATCCGTTATGTTGTAATAAGCCACATAACTCTTCAATAAAATATCTATGATGTCTTTTCTCGTATCTTTCATAATCCCTCAGATTTTAACAAAATCCACGTATTTTATAGTACCATTTTACGCCTTCTATTTCAAGATATTTTAATAGTTTATTCATAATTTATTTATAATTTTACATACAAAGTATGCTAAGCAGATGCGAAAAATACGCCGGGAGTGGCGCTTTTACCTCTATATACTCCCTGTTTAAAGGATGCATAAATCCAAGACAATATGCATGAAGCGTCTGCCCTTCCAGATGAAAGGCCGTCTTTCTTGCTCCGTAAACCTCGTCCCCCAAAAGCGGATGTCCAACGGATGTCATATGCACACGAATCTGGTGGGTGCGTCCAGTCTCTAACCTGCACTCAATATAAGTAAAATCCCGGAAACGTTCCAGCACCTTATAATGTGTGACAGCCTCTTTTCCGTTTTTCTCATTGACGGCCATCCGCTTTCTGTCCTTCTCATCCCTGCCGATGGGCGCGCAAATGCTGCCCTCGTCCTCTTCTATCACACCATGCACGATGGCGCGGTAGCTCCGGTTCAGGGAATGGGCCTTGAGCTGCTGTGCTATTATTTTATGCGCCGCGTCGTTTTTACAGACGATGAGAGACCCGGTTGTGTCTCTGTCGATCCGGTGCACAATCCCCGGTCGAAGCACGCCGTTGATCCCGGAAAGCTGCCCCTTACAGTGATACAAAACCGCATTGACCAGCGTACCGCTGTAATGTCCGGGCGCGGGATGTACTACCATCCCTTTTGGTTTATCCACCACCAAGACGTCCGCATCCTCATAGAGCACGGAAAGCGGAATGTTTTCCGCCTCCACGGAAGGCTCCACCGCCTCCGGAATCGCAAATGAAACCTCGTCGTCCACACGCAGCCTGTAATTGGCTTTGCAGGGCTTTCCGTTTACATGCGCCTGCCCCTCTTTGATACACTTCTGAATATAAGTACGGGATAGCGTCGGAATCGCAGCGCTCAACCACTTGTCAAGCCGCTCCTCATCCTCCTCCACCCCGATCTGATAGCTGAACCGATCCATATGCCGCTAAAAATCCTTTCATAACTTCTTCTCGCGCTGCTATTTAAGCTCCCGGTAGCGTTTCTGTTTGAAGCTGATAAAGTATAAGTCATTCTCCTTGTAAATAAACAACAGCAGGAAAAGCAGCACGATGGCGGAGACAGTCGCATAGATATCCGCCACGTTGAAAATCGGAACATTCATCCGCACGAAATAGATAAAGTCAACGACATAATCGTAACGCACCCGGTCGATCATATTGCCGATGGAGCCTGCCACGATCAGACTGAACAGAAAGTGCAGAATCGTGTATTTTTTTTGATCCGGCACTTTCAAAAGAACGTATCCTACCACAAACAAAATCACAGTCGCCACAAAGACAAAAAATACTTTCTGGTTCGGAAGCATTCCGAAAGCAGCCCCCTGATTCTCCAGATAATTCAGTTCCAGAATCCCGTTAATCAGATTGTAAGCCGGCTTATCTTTTAAATAGACCTTCGCCCACTGCTTGGTATACTGGTCTAAAGCGATCAGACCTATAATCATCAGCAGATCCAGAAACAGAAAAAACTTTTTCTTCCAACTCATTCCCGCATGTCCTCATCACTAAAGTGTATTTCCTTTAAAGCTTCCAAAATTTCCGCATCCGTGACGGTTTTGTCCACATAAGCCTTGCCTACCTTTTTGAGCAGTACAAACTTGATCTGCCCGGCCTCCATCTTTTTGTCCGACTTGGTCAATGCAAGAATTTCCTCCGGATCAATGTCGTCGATGCTGATTGGCAGATTAAACGGCACGAACATGTCCCGCACCTCGTAGTATTCGTCCATGGAGAGACTCTCATGTTTCCATGAAATATAGGCTGCCGCCACCATACCGAGCGCAATGCACTCCCCATGCAGCATCTCAAAATGCTTTGCCTTCTCAATGGCATGGCCGATGGTATGCCCGAAATTGAGAAGGGCGCGGTCGCCCTGTTCCTTCGGATCTTTCTCCACCACGAGCTTTTTGACGCCACAGCTTCGCATCACCATCTCCTCGCAGACTTCCATATCGCGCTCGTGTATCTCATACATATGATCCAGCAGCCACTCGTAAAATAAGGCATCCTTGATCAGCGCTGACTTCATCACCTCCGCAAAGCCCGCGTAAAACTGTCTTTCATCCAACTCTTTCAACGCACCCACGTTCATATAAACCAGTTTCGGCATATAAAACGCCCCCACCATGTTTTTATAACCGTCAAAATCGACGCCGGTCTTTCCGCCGATGCTGCTGTCCGATTGGGCCAGCAGTGTGGTTGGAATCTGGATAAAGTCGACGCCTCTCAGATAGGTAGCCGCCGTATAACCGACAATATCCCCCACAACACCGCCGCCAAGCGCCACAAGCAGATCTTTTCTGTCAAATTTCTCCTCAATCAGTCTCTTGTAGATTTCTTTCACCGTGTCCAGCGTTTTGTTTTCTTCCCCGGCAGGAAAGGCGTGGAGAATCACTTTTTTACAGTCTTTTTCAAGTATTTTCACAACTTCTTCGCCGAACAGCTTTTCCGTATTGCTGTCACAGATCACGGCAACCCTTCGCTCTACGGTCTTTAAATCGGCAAGTTCCTCCGCGAGCAGACCAAAATCTCTTGCAAAAACAATGTCATAACAGGGCTTTTTCTCGTAGTTTATTGTCATTCGTTTCGCCATACTATGTATTTTCCTCCTCGTATGAATTTACATCAGCATCGTATAAGCAGATTCGAGATGCTTCGCATCTCTCATTCGCGTTGCTCGTCAGAAGCCTCACGAGCCATTCGCTCATGCAAGCATGGCTCATGTCTCGCATGTCTTCTGACTCTGCTTATACGCGAAAAGAATCGAGTGCATTACGCACTCGATCTCTTAATACCCTTTGTCTATCGGCACATCGAAGGAACCTGACAAGATATCCTGAAAGTCACCGGAAATATCTACGCTGGCCGGCGTAATAATGAAAATATAATGCGATATCTTCTGCAGATTGCCCGAGATCGCAAAACAGGAACCCGAAGTAAAATCAATAATCCGCTGGGCAATGTCCACATCCAGCCCTTCCAGATTTAAGACTACCGTCCGGTTCGCCAGAAGTGTCTCCGTAATCTCCCTCGCATCCTCCACCGTAGTCGGTTTAATCACGCAGACCTCCATGCCGGTTCCCATCTTTTTCGTCTGTCTAAGAGGCGTTACCTTCGGCGTGATTTTCCTTACTTTATCGTCCTCTGTATTATCTGTATCCTTGATGGAGACAGGTTTTCTCATAGGTTCGGGCTCATCGTCATAGAAATCATCGTCATAATATCCGTCATCCTCATCCTCGCTCAATTTCATGGCGCTGATAAACTTGTCCATAACACCCATCTGTAAAATCCTCCATACGAATTTGAATTGATTCTGATACCACGGATTGCTATGTTGCTTCGCAGCTTCCCCTGGTTTCATCTTATGTATACTAAATTACTGCGTATTCTCTTTCTCCAAAGATGCCCGTGCCGACTCTGATATAGGTCGCGCCCTCTGTTATCGCGACTTCATAGTCCCCGGTCATACCCATAGAAAGCTCCTCCATAAAAACATTATCAATGTTTTTATGTATTATGTCAACATAAATTTGCTTTAATTTTGCAAAATACCGTCTGTTTTCTTCCGAATCCTCTACATAGGGCGCTATGGTCATCAATCCTCTGATCCTGATATGGGGCAGTTTCGCGATCTGTTCCACCAGAGAAACCGCTTCCCCGGATGTCGTGCCAAACTTGCTCTCCTCCTCTGCCACATTCACTTCCACAAGGATATTGACAGTGACATTCTTCTTTGCCGCCTCCTTCTCGATCTCCTGCGCGAGACGCAGGGAATCCACACTGTGAATCAGAAAGACCTTATCCACAATATATTTCACTTTATTGCGCTGCAGATGCCCGATCATGTGCCAGCGGATATCCTTTGGCATGGCCTCATACTTGTCCACAAGCTCCTGCACCTTGTTTTCCCCAAAATCCCGGCAGCCGCATGCATAGGCCTCCTCCAGCAAGGGAAGCGGTTTTGTCTTGCTCACCGCAATCAGCTTCACCTCGCCCGCCGTCCGTCCGCTTACGGCACATGCCGTCTCCATATTTTTTCTGACCCTATCGAGATTTTCCTTGATCTCCATACCCACTCCCCATTTTTATTCGTAAATAAACTCGTTGTCTTTCACCATATCCGCATTCAGCACGATATAGTCGTATACACTAAGCCCGTAGGTGGTGTTTGACTTCACCACGGAATACTCTTCGTTCTCATAGAGAACGCTGATCTGCTTAAAGTCCGCATACCCCTTATTGATATTATAGACGCCCTGCAGGGAACCGGTTTTGCTGACGGCATATTTTTCTCCCGTCTCCGGCATGACAATATAGTTTCCGGACCGGAGTGTGGAATTGTCCAGATAATAATCCGTCTCCGTCTCCTCGTAAACTTCCGTCTCCACAAACTGTGTGGTGGCCTCGCCCTCTTCGTTGTAGGTTTCTAACAGCACGCCGTCGCCGCCGTTATTGCCGCCCCTTGTCACATAAGCCTTGGGCACGATGAAAAATTCCTTCTGCACGATGGCGGAATTGGGAATTTTCAGCCCCTTCTCCTCCTCCAGAAGCAGCTCGATATCAATAAAACGTTCTGTACAGAAAGTAATCATGGAATTGGTGAAGGTGAGCGACGCGAACGTTTCTCCCGCCTCGTTGGTGTAAACCGCCACTTCGCCCCACGCCGTGTACTGATTTTTCAGAAACCGCACTTCCACATATTCCTTTTCCAAAAGCTGGTCTGCCACCGCCTTTTCCACTGGTATCACGATAGACCAGTCCTCCGACATCGCCAGCTTGTAAACCGGCTCCCCGGCGGCAATCAGTCCGTTATTGACCAGATACTTGCGCTCGTAGGTTTCTTCGTCAAACAGCTCTGACGTCATGTCCTCCAGCTTTAAGTCCTCGTAACCGTCCGTAGAATAGAGCACGATACCGCTCTTGGCCGCATACCGGTAATTGATGAGAACCGTACCCGAAGCATCGTTTAACGCATCCGCGTTTTCCAGAATATTATAGTTTGCCAGCTTGATCGCCATGCTCTCCATATTATGCCGGAAATTATAGATTTCATCAAAATGCTTCCTGTCAAAGCCGTGCATAAATGAGGTAATATCCGTCCTCAGCTCGGACAAATCGCTGTCGGAAAGAGAATTTTCTCCGTTCGCCCCCGCTTTGATATAGTCGGACAGTCTTCCCGTCTCATCCACCGTGTAAACGAGATCGCCCACCGCCGTGCGCTCGCCCTCTCTGGCAAAATAGTTCACGTATCCGGCGTCCTGTCCGGTCACGATCTGCTCTGTCCTCAAGGCAATTCCCTTGTAAATGCTGTTCGATGTAAGGGAGCCTTCCTGTACGCTGTAGCGGACAATATGATCTGTCCGGAAGTACATGATCACACAGATCACCACATAGACAAGTATCACGCCAAAAACCATCATGCCGATATTGAGATTGACGGGTCTTCTGTATTTTGTTATCTTGTTATTTCGATTATCTGCCACTGAATGCTCTCCATTACCGGCGCATAAGCAGAGACTCAAAATGCTTCGCATTTCTCGTTCGCGTTGTTCGTCATAAGTCCGCCGAAGCATCCATTCATGCAAGCATGATGTCTGCTTCATCAGCCTTCTGACTCTGCTTATGTGCGTACAAAGTGAAAACCCCGGAAAAGCCTCCGAGGTTTTATATCATTTTTTATATTGACTATGTAAATATCAGAGGGAAACAATAACGTTTTTACGCATATTCTCGGGAAGCTCGCTCTCATCGCGTGACACGCTGATCACAAAATCCACATGGAACTTCTCGCTGATCTTCTCAATCTTTTCAATCACCTTCTCAAGCTCGTCCGCCTCCACGCAGGCGATCTTTAAAAAGCTGTCAAAGTACATTTTCTGTAAATCATGATCCTGAGAGATAATACCACAGATAAAGCCGATAAATTCGTCGCTGTCCGTCACCAGATACTCCGGCACATCGATAAGCCTGATCTTGTTGTTCAGCTCAAACATATGCTTCGAACTCTTGTCAAGATACACGACATTGCCCTGCGCATCTTTGATCTCCGTGTTTACTTTATCTAATAAATGCTTAGTCTTTCCCTTTCCTTCCCTTCCTACAATAAACTCAACCATGTCGATACCCTCCTAGCGTATGTTATTATTTACTACCCTGACTGCTCCATACAATGACTGTATGATCTTACTGTCAATTATACAGGAACTCCCCCGAAAAAACAACTACCTTATTTGATGATTCCAAGCAGCGCACCCATATTTCCATACAGCCCTTCTCTCGACTCATCCTTTAAAATTACGGAAATGTAAGGCGTCCCGCTGCTGCTTCTGGAAAGCAGGATCAGACAGTGCCCCGCCGCGTTGGTAGTGCCCGTCTTTCCGCCCACTACCGTCACATTCGCGGGCGGTTCATATGTGCCCCGCAGAAAGAGATTTGAGTTTTCCATCTCCATCGTCTTCTCGGAACCGTCCGCCGCCGTATAGACGGTGCTGTAGGATGACATCTGAATAATCTGGTTAAAAAGCTCGTATTTGAGCGCCTCCTGAAAGATCAGATAGAGGTCATAGGCCGTCACGTAGTGATCTTCCTGCGTCAAGCCGTTGGGATTCATAAAATGACAGTTCGTCGCGCCGATCTCCTGCGCCTCCTGATTCATAAGCTCCACGAATGCCTCCACTGAACCCGCTCCGCCGTTCAAAGAACCGGAAACGCCTTCCGCGATCAATACGGCCACGTCATTTCCGGAAGCGATCAGCAGCGCATGTATCGCCTGGTCCAGCGTCATCCTGTCTCCCGGTTTGATACCTGTCAAAACGGCGCCGGACTCTGTGATGATCACATTTTCCGATGCGGTGTAGATGTCATCCGGAGACCCGTACTTCAAAGCCACAAGAGCCGTCATAACTTTTGTCAGACTGGCCGGATTCATTTGGTTATGCGCATTCTTCGCATACAGCGTGTTCAGATCCTTCGTGTCAAAGAGCGCGGCAGCGCCCACCTGCTGTAGATCCGGTCCGCCCGCCGTCACATCCCCTGCCGTCACGCACAGATCCTTGGCAAAAGGCTCTATCGTCTCCCTGTTTGCGATATTGATAAGCTGATAACTGCTGACGCTCCCCTGCTGTTCATAAGGCATGTCATACTTCGTACTCCCGCACCCCGTAAGGGCGAGAGCTGCCACCGCCAGAAAAGCGCACAACTTTCTACATTTTAAAGCCGAGTTTGCCGAAGGCAAATCTCGCAATCGAGCGCTGTTAACCATTTGCTTTTTTATCGAGTTTGCTGAAAGCAAATCTCGCAATCGAGCGCTGTTAAACATTTGCCTTTTTATCGAGTTTGCTGAAAGCAAATCTCGCAATCGAACGAAGTTCGATTTGTTATTTGTACATTTCACGCCACTCCATGTCTCCTCTGTCGAGTGATTTAATCAAAAGCTCCGCGGACGCAAGATTTGTGGCAAGCGGAATGTTGTGCCTGTCACAGAGCATCACCACATTATTGACGTCCGGCTCGTGGGACTTCGGATAGAGCGGATCTCGTAAGAAAATCACCAGATCGATCTGGTTATGCTCAATCTGCGCTCCGATCTGCTGTGCCCCGCCCAGATGCCCGGCCAGATACTTGTGGATAGTCAGATTCGTCACTTCCTCAATCAGTCTTCCCGTCGTCCCCGTGGCATAAAGATCGTTTTTACTCAAAATTCCCCGATAAGCGATACAGAAATTCTGCATCAGTTTTTTCTTTGCATCATGTGCAATTAACGCAATATTCATTTGCTAACACCCCTATCATTTTTACATTGCAGCCGTATATTCAGCACAAACCCGACTCCGATATAAAGACTGACCACCGAAGTCAACCCATAGCTGACAAACGGAAGCGGAATCCCCGTATTCGGACTCGCGCCGGTAGCCACCGCAATGTTAAGCATCCCCTGAAAGCCAATTAACGCCGCAACCCCCGCCGCGATAATCGTACCTGCCAGATCTTTTGCCTTCCTAGCTACCATAATACATTCAAATGAGATTAAAATCAATAACACAATTACCACACAGCCACCTGCGAAACCAAATTCTTCGCCGATTACCGCATAAATAAAGTCCGTCTCCACCTCCGCGATAAAATTGCCGTTCTTTACGGAACTGATTTCGTTGGTGTTATAGCCTTTCCCGTAGAGCATACCGGAACCTATGGCCATCATGGAATTATTCTGCTGGTAGGCTTCCGTATCGGAGTATTCGTCCGGATAAAGCCATGCCAGAATACGCCTCTGCTGGAAATCGTTGATGATCTCCTGCTCCGGCTGTAAGATCAGCGTCAGCGCGATAATAAAGGCCGGCACCGCCACGGAAATGGCAAGAATCACATATTTCCAGCTAACGCCTCCCACAAACATCACCACACAGAACAAAATCACCACCATAATGCTGGTGGACAGATCCGGCTGGCTTAAGATTAGAACGATGGAGGGAACAAACAAAAGCACGCATCCCCCGACAATCTTTAGTGTCCCCATCTCTTCCTTATGTTTCATAATAAACTGTGCAAAGAATAAAATCAACAGAATCTTCGCCGTCTCCGAGGGCTGGAACTGGATGCCAAAGAGATTCAGCCAGCGCTGGGCGCCGCCCACCGTCACGCCGATCGCCCTTACCAGATACAAAAGGACAAGATTTGTCACGTACATAATCCAGTAAAACTTAAGAATCACCGAATAGTCAAACAGGGACAAAACCAGCATCAGAAAAAAGCCGAAAACGGCTCCGGCAAGCTGTCTGGACTGCAAAGATTCTTTGGCGCTTCCGATGGCAAGAACGCCCACCACCGTGAGCGCTACCACCAAAATGATTAACTTAAAATCATAGTCCCTGATGTGGTAATGTTTCAGCATATAACTTCCTTCATCCTGTTGTATCGAACACTATTGTTTTAAATCAAGTATCGGTATATTCGCGTAGAGCGTCGGATTCTTGATCCCGTGTCCCTTACCGCTTGTCTGCGTAATCTGGATCTCCATGCTCTGGGCATCTATCTTCATGTACTTGGATATCACCTTGGCGATATCGTTCTTGATCATCTCCATCATCTCCTGCGAACAGTTGACTCTGTCGGAGATAAGCAGTATTTTCAGCCGGTCTTTGGCTATTTCTCTGGAGCTTTTCCGTTTCAACAGATTTTTAAACACGCTGATCCCCCCTAACCTTTATGGAAAATACCCGTTACTCTCGTCCAAAACGAGACACCCTTATCAAAATCCATGAAAGGGACATCCTCGCCTATGATCCGGTAACAGATATTCTGGTACGCCTTCCCCGCCATGGTATTGCTTCCGACTAACGGTTCTCCCTGATTTGTGGCTATCACCACATTTTCATCATCCGGCACCCTTCCGATCAGGGGCAGCGATAAAATATCCACCACATCCTCCGAGGACATCATATCGCCCCTTCTTATCATATCCTGCCTTATTCGGTTGATAATCAGATCCATCTTATGTATTTCATTCGCTTCCAAAAGCCCGATGATCCTGTCCGCATCCCGGATCGCGGAGACTTCCGGCGTAGTGACCACAAGTGCCCTGTCCGCGCCCGCGATGGCGTTCTGGAATCCCTGTTCAATCCCTGCCGGACAGTCCAGAATGATATAGTCAAACTGATCCCGCAGGTGGCTGATCATGCGCACCATCTGGGAGGGATTGACCGAACTCTTATCCTTTGTCTGCGCCGACGGCAGAAGAAACAGGGTCGGATAACGCTTGTCCCGTATAATCGCCTGTTTGATGCGGCAGTTTCCCTCCACCACATCCACCAGATTGTACACAATCCGGTTCTCCAGTCCCATCACCACATCCAGATTGCGAAGGCCGATATCCGTGTCGATCAGAATGACCTTCTTCCCCATAGCTGCCAGACCTGTTCCAACGTTTGCAGAGGTGGTGGTCTTTCCCACCCCGCCTTTCCCTGACGTGACGACAATCACTTCACTCATAGCAAGTCCTCCATTGATGAATTGTTATCGTCTACTAAACTCTCCGCTCACATCATTCAGCCCGCGCCATTCGCCCATTTTTACAGAGCATGGCTGAACTTTAGAAGGGCAGATCGTTCAGTAATTCTTTGGTAATCGGCTCCATGAAAACTCTGGCGTCCCTCACATAAGCAATTTTCGGCTGGATCTTCGGTTTGATCGACCATTTGCTCTGTTTCTCTGATGTTTTATATTTGAAATCGCCTATCTTTAACTTTTCCGGCGACATTTCAAGCGCCACTACGAAATGCCCTTCCTCGCCGTTTCCACCGGCGTAGGCTTGTCCGTAGAGTCCGCCAAGCACGACGATATCCTTGCTGGATATGATACACGCCCCCGGATAGACGTCCCCCAGCACAATAATACTGTTTTCCGTCTCCAGAATCTGGCCGTCCTTTAGCGTTCCCTTATAGAACTGTCCCGCATTCTCCATCACATCCTGATGGAAGGAAAGCTGCTGCAGCGCCTTCACAAAATTCCGGTCCGTCTCCTCGTCCTTTCCCATAATGCAGACAATGTTCAGCCGGGAATTGGCCGAAATCGTGTCCACAAGCTGACGTTCTTCCTGATCAGACAGCACCCTGCCCTCAAAGGAAAGCACCATGCTTGCATCCTTGAAGAAATTAGCGGATTCGCTGAACTTCACCGCGATTTCATTCAGAAGCTGCGAAAAGGGGATTTCGCTGTCCAGAAAGATGGAAAGCCCGTTCGGAAAGCTCTTGATTATTACTGCGTTTTTCATACTCACACCTCAATTTTCATATCATCCGGCCGTTAATCGGCATTGATTACGCCGCCTTCCAGCTCACCCGCCGTACCGGTAATAATTTCCTTTTCATCCTTTAGCCCGTAATAATACTCGTACACGTCCTTGGCGATCTGGGCCGCATAGTCGGATGTATAACCGTTCGCCACACGCACCGTCACCGATATTTCCGGCGCCTCATAGGGGGCATAGCTGATGAAGAGCGCGTGATTTGGACGGTTTCTGTTCTCCTGCGCCGTACCCGTCTTTCCGGCTACATTCACATCCAGATCAGAGAAATATCTTTTGTTCTCAACCACACCGCGCATGCCTGCATGAATCGCATCCCAGTATGCCGGGTCCATGTCAATCCGATTTCTGACTGTTGCCTGATTCTGCCGGATCAGACCGCCGTTCTGATCCTCCACCTTGTCCACCAGAGTTAAATTATAACATGTTCCACTGTTTGCGACGGTTGTAACATATCGCGCGAGCCCTGCCGTCGTGTAGTTGTTCGTACCGTGTCCGATGGCGGAACGGACCGCGTCCAGATCGGATACGCCCGGCGCGTACTCCTCAATCTCGATGCCGGAAGTTTCCGAAAGACCGTACATATCCGCGTATTTTGCCAGCTTATTCAAGCCGACGCTGTCGTTGTAGGTGTCACCCACAGTCCCCAGACGATAACCAACCTCATAGAAATAGGCGTTACAGGAATAGCGGATGCCTCCCGTTATATTCAAGGGTCCGTGCGCACCCGGATAAATATGACATCTGGGCGGCTGTGTGATCTTATCAAAAATACCCACACAGGTAATGGACTCCGTGAGTGTAATTACCCCTTCCAAAAGCCCCGCTGTGGCGGAGACGGGCTTAAACGTGGAACCCGGCGCCGTCCGCTGCTGGGTCGCATAATTTAGCATCGGGCTTGACAAATCGTTTCTCAGGCTCGCAAAATAGGCCGCATCTACACCGTTGGCCATTCGGTTATTGTCGTAGCTCGGATAGGAGGAAATGGCCAGCACATCCCCCGAATTTACATTCGTCACCACAATAGAACCGGAATAGGGATCAAGCGCAAGCTGAGCCGGTGTCAGCTCCAAATTTTCTATGCGGTTTCGCATAAAGGTGTACGGCGTCACCGCCCCTGCCCTGAACTGCGCGATTTCCTCTTCCGTGGGTTCCACCACATACTGCTCCATAAGTAGTTCGCAGATCTGCCGCCCGGAAACCTCATCGTTCAGAATCATATAGCGGTAAATTTTTTTGTCAAAGTCCAGATCTTTGTCCAGTATCCCGAAAATATATTCCAGAATTTTATTATAAATCTCCACGGAGTCGGAATAGCGCGAGTCAATATCCAGCTTGGAGACGTTGATCCAGTTCTGCGCAATCGCGTAATTCAGATACTCGTTTAAGCTGATCACTTCGTCCTTCGTCCATGCGATATAAGTGGCATCGTTTTTATCCACCACATCCCGCATCAGAATATCGCGGTCATACAGGGCGGATGCCACATAGCTCTCATAGACCTGATACTCCTCCGTCAGCGCCTCGTAGGGGGTGCAGCTCTCTGTCAGCTCGTCCTGCAAAGTGGCAAAGACACGCGCCTTCTTGTCCAGATATGCCTCCTGCACGGCCTTTTCCGTATCTCCTGCGTACTCCGATGTAAAATGGGCCGTGTCGATCACGTTATTGTTGATACAGGCGTAATACACGTCATAAATCGGAATGGGAATGTTCCCGCCGCTGCCTCCCTCCGGAGGCGTATATTCCCTGATATTCTCTATTTTCTCCAGCAAAATGGCGGCTAGTTTGGATTCCAGAATATGGTAGCACGCTTTCTGCAGACCGGTATCCAGTGTCAGGACAATATCGTTACCTGCGGAAGGCTCCACCCGGTTACTGGTTTCCACCACCTTACCCATGTTGTCTACATATACGGTCTCTGACCCCTTTTTGCCCTGCAATTCCATCTCCATGGAGGCTTCGATTCCGGATTTACCCACCGTGTCATTCAGATCGTAGCCCGGTTCCTTGGCCTGCAGCTCTTCCAGCTCCTCCTGTGCCACCCGGCCCGTATAGCCGATCACCTGCGCATAATAGATGCTTTCGTTATATTTGCGGATCGTTCCCTCCGCGATGGAAACGCCGTCCAGACTGTCGGCATTCTCCATAATGACGGCTACCGTCTCCTGTGAGACGTTTTCCGCCACCGTGGTGGCAATATATCTCTGGTAGCTGTTGGCGCTCATGGCATAGCGGATGGTGATGATCTTTAACACTTCCTCTTTGGAAAAGCCAAGCCCCTCCACAAAGCTGTCAGAATCATCGTCGTCCGTATAATCGCCGATGCCGTAGCGGCTTGTCCCGCAAAGATATTTGACCACATCCTCGGGAGCTGCGGATTTCTCCCGTTCTTTCAGGTCATCAATGGAGGCGTAACCGTAAATATCCGCCAAAAAACGCAAAAGCTGCGTGCCTTCCACTGTGTACGCATACTGTCCGTTCTTGTTGACCTCAATATGGAAGTCGCTGATCACATGGTCTCCGTTCTCCTCGATCATGGCAATCAGCCTGCGGATCGCATCGTTTAACTTCGCATTCTTTCCTCTTCCCGACTCGTACACGTCCTCGATGGTGACGGAGTAAGCCAGCTCATTGTAGGCTAAAAGATTGCCGTTCCGGTCCAGAATATTGCCTCTGGTAGCGGGAAGCGTCCTCTCCTTCCTGATTTTTAGCCGGAAGTCATTGTAATACTGCTCCCCGTTCACGATCTGGAGCTGAAAAATCCAGTAAATCAGGTATCCGCCCATACCGGCGACTACAAGCATCAGCACAAGCAGCCGGGAAGTGACCATATTCATGAAATTTTCTTTAAAACGCTCTAAAAGTTCCTCAAACAAACTTCTTTCCGCTCCTCAGTTCGCTTCGCTCAAGCCCCGTGTTAATCCAGAGAATGAGCGGATATAAAAGCAAAGTAACCGCAATGGTGTAGACAATTTCCGGCAAAATAATGTGCAGCAGGTAGTATGTAAATTCAAAACGTGCCCGCAGAAGAAAAAGGATTACATAGCAGCCGATCCCGTAGAGAAAATCGCTGCACAGGATAAGAGCCACCGGCAGTTTGATGTCCTGCGGATAAAAAATCTGTGCAAACTTGCCGTTCATATAACCGATATACATGTACAGGAGCGCATAAAAACCAATCACGCTGGCAAAGAAAATATCCACCAGCAGACCGCAGAAAAAACCGATCAGAAGCCCCGTCTTTTCCCCCCGCATAAAGCCGAAGGAAGCCGTCAGCACAATGAGCAGATTGGGAACAATCCCCCCGAAAGCCAGCGCTCGGAAAACCGTACATTGCAACAAAAAACATATAAAAATCATTAATGCGGTAATGATGCCACGTTTCACGTTAATCCTCCGTCTGAACGTTCTGTTTCAGCTGCCGGATCACCAGAACCTCCTCCAGATGCTCAAAATCCACCGCCGGGGTTATGTATCCGGATTTGGTCAGATTGTTAGCATCCCTGTTAATCGTGTTGATGTATCCGATCAGAATGCCCGGCAGATACTTATCGCTGATATCGGAGGTAACTACCTTATCTCCCTCCACCACCACATCGTCGCTGTCAACGAGCTGCCCGAATTCAATAACACCCGATGCGTAAAGCTTCAGGTTCCCGGAGACGACCATGCGGTCAGCGCTGGCGAGCACCATGGCGCTCACGTTGGAATCGTCTGCGATGATGGACTTCACTTTCGCCCAGTTGGGACCGACGTCCACCACGCGCCCCACAAGACCGCTCCCTGCCATCACGTTCATATCCACGGCAATACCGTCGCTGGCGCCCTTATTGATCACAAAGGAGTAAAACCAGTTGCCGGGATCTCTGGCGATAATACGCGCGCCCGTCTTTTCGTACTCGTCGTACTGGGCGTCCAGGCTGTACAGCTCCCGCAAATTGGTCAGTTCATAGCGGTCCTGCTGGAGCCTGGTGTTCTCTATCGTCAGCTCATCCACCTTCGCCCTAAGCTGCTCATTCTGTGCCAGAAGCTCCCTGATCTGCACAAGCTCCTCCGACCTTCCGGAAAGCCAGCTTCCCACCGCGCTGATCCCCTCCTCAAAGGGAACCACAATATACCCCGCAACGGCGGACAGAGGTCCGCTGAACACTTTTGTGTTAAAAGTCAGCAGCACCATTGCCGTGCAGAGGATTGTTAAAATAAAAAGGAGATATTTACCGGGTAACGTAAATTTCTCTCCTTTTCTTTTGACGATTGGACTCATTTACTCATTCCTTCTATCGCATAAGCAACCGATTTATAATTTTCTTCCTTGATGATTTTCGCAAGGCCGAGCGCCACACTGGTCACCGGGTTTTCGGAGACGTTCACCTGCAGACCTGTGCCCTTGCTCATAAGCTGCGCCAGCTTACTCACCTGAGAAGCGCCGCCCGTCAGATAAATGCCGTGGCGGTAGATATCCGCCGCAAGCTCCGGCGGTGTACGCTCCAGAATCACTTTGATATTGTCAATAATCGAATTGAAGTGCTCGATCAGGCACTCGTCCACAAGGGCAGTGGGAATTTCTCTCTCCACCGGAAGCCCCGTCACGATATCCCTGCCGTAAACAACAGCCCCCGCTCTCTGATCTTCCAGATCAAGAAGGGATATCTTTACGACCTCGGCCGTCTTGCCGCCGATAATCAGGCTGTATTCACGGCGGATCGCCGCCTTGATGGCCTCATCAAACTTCCGGCCGCCCACTTTGATCAGACGGCTTAATACAATGCCTCCAAGGGAAAGAATGGATATCTCCGTCGTATCAAAACCTACATTGACCACAAGAACGCCCTGAGAGTTTTTCACGTCGATGCCAAGCCCAAGACCGTCCGCCACAGCCTTATCCACAACCATTACCTTTCTGGCCTTCACGTTGGATTCCTTGATCAGATCCTTAAAGGCGCGCTTCTCCACCTCCGTCACATCCCACGGAACGGCGATATAGTAGTCGGCCGGGCGCACATTATTGCGCATAATGCCGCTTAAAAAATACTTGATCAGCGTCTCCATATTCTGGATGTCCGCAATCACGCCGTTGCTTAAAGGATAGGTGATGTTTATGTTGCTCGGCGCCTTCTCGTACATCTCAAACGCCGCGTCTCCGTACGCGAAGAGCGTCTTTTTATTCTCGATGGCGATCATGTTTTTTTCGACTAAAACGTCGTCGTCTGCGCGGTTGTAAATTTTGATATTGCTTGTGCCAAGATCAATCCCAAATGCGTTGTTTGCCAAGGTAAATGTACCCCTTTCTTTTCACGTTCAATTCTTTAAAATTTCTCTTCATCCTGTGACATATCTGTCAGTAGTTTGCTCTCTTTGAAACTGAAATAATTGTTGTCTCCCAGAATAATGTGGTCGATCAGCGGAATGTCCGTAAGCGCTCCTGTCCGGCCGATCCGCTCCGTGACCAGAAGGTCGTTTTCGCTTGGGACAGGATTTCCGCCCGGGTGGTTATGCAGAAGCATAATACCGGCCGCACCGTTTCTAAAGGCCTTGATGTAAACCTCTCTCGGCGAAAGAAGGGAGGCATTAACCGTACCTTTCGAGAGGATTTCCTCCCCGATCAGATGGTAACCCGAATCCAGAAGTAAAAGCATGATATGCTCCACACACTCATGTCGGAACCGCTCCATGTAATAATCTGCAACGGAGTACGGATCGTGAAAAGAAAGACCGTTTTTCGCCTTCGCCCTGGCCATCCGCTTCGCAAATTCCGCGATGGCCTTTAGCTGAACCGCTTTCACCTCTCCGATCCCCTCTATCTTCTGCAGATCCTTCACGGGTATGTGATACAGTCCAAGAAGCCCGTTCCCGTATCCGGCCGTCTTGGCCAGAACCCGCTCCCCAAGCTCTCTGGCGCTCACGCCTTTCGTTCCCGTCCGAAGAAGGATTGCCAGAAGCTCAGAGTCCGTAAGACTCTCGCTCCCGAAGGCGGCAAATTTCTCAAATGGAAGATTTTGCTGCCTGTAATACTCATTGTTCTCACACTTTCCTGTTTTCATGCAGTCTCTTTCCCGACAGCTTCTCTCCAAAAGGACGGTCAGATCATGCGGTATATAATGATCGCCAGAGCGATCCCCAAAATGCTTGCTATCGTGATCTTAATCGACAAGGCGAATGTAACGCATAAAATGCCAAGATCCAGCACCATCGGCTGCGACAGACCGAAAGACTGTCCGTAATTCAGCCAAGTGGAGGGAAACAGGCTTCCGATAAAGCCGCCGATCACGATTCCCGCCAAAATCAGCAGAAAGCAGGCCCAGTTATTTTTGCGCATAAAAAATAAAATCTCCTTTCCCCAAGGCCCATTTTAACACAATCGGATTTTGATGTACACAAAATTTTTCAATGTATTGGCTAAACCTTAACAGTTCATCCTTGCACTATTCCGCGGTCCGCCAGATTTTGCAGGCTCTTTAAGATACCCAGTTTCGCGTGGGAGAAAGTCAGCCCGCCCTGAAAGTAAACCGCGTAGGGCGGCGCGATTGGGCCGTCCGCGGAAAGTTCGATGGAAGAGCCGGAAACAAAGGCCCCCGCCGCCATGATCACCTTGGAATCATAGCCCGGCATATCCCAAGGCTCCGGCTTCACGAAGCTGTCCACCGGGGCCGCCGCCTGAATGCCCTCACAGAACGCGATCACCCCCTCTGGAGTACCGAAAGTCACGGCCTGAATGATGTCGTGGCGGCTTTCCGTCCCGTCCGGCACCACCGCAAACCCCAGCTTTTCATAAATATTCGCAGCAAATATAGCGCCTTTTAAGGCGGACGCCGTCACCGTGGGCGCAAGGAAAAGCCCCTGATAGAAGGCGGGAAGAATACCGAGGGAGGCGCCCACCTCCTTGGCCAGTCCGGGAGAGGTCAGCCGGCAGGCAGCATTCTCCACACACTCCTTTTTCCCGGCAATATATCCCCCGATGGGTGCAAGCCCGCCGCCCGGGTTCTTGATGAGAGACCCGACCACCATATCCGCGCCCACTTCGGAAGGCTCCGTCATCTCCACAAACTCCCCGTAACAATTGTCCACCATCACGATCACATCCGGTTTGATCTGCTTCACAAAGGCGGTCAGTTCGCCGATGCGCGCCACGGACAATGTGGGCCTCGTCTGGTAGCCCTTCGATCTCTGGATGGTGACAAGCCGTGTCTTTTCGTTTATGGCGCTGCGGATGCCCTCGTAGTCAAAGCCGCCGTCAGCTAAAAGATCCACCTGCCTGTAAGTGATGCCGTACTCCGCAAGGGACCCTCTGGAGGGACGTATGCCTATGACTTCCTCCAAAGTATCGTAGGGCTTCCCCACAGGGGACAGCAGTTCGTCGCCCGGCCGCAGATTGCTCATCAGCGCCAGCGCCAGCGCATGGGTGCCGCATGTGATCTGGGGACGCACCAGCGCATCCTCCGTCCGGAATACATCGGCGTACACGGTCTCAAGGGTATCCCTGCCAAGATCATTGTAGCCATAGCCTGTAGTGCCAAGCAGACATGCCTCGCTGACGCCTGCCCTCTGCATGGCCCGTATCACCTTGAGCTGGTTGTACTCCGCAGTTTCGTCAATCTGTCGGAAACGTTCCCGAAGAGATGTCAGAATCTCATCCCCAAAACGGTACACCGCCTCCGATATACCAAACTCCTTATATATGCCGTCAAGCTCTCCCATGTTCCCTGTTCCGCCTTTCTTTTGTCTTTGTATAATTTGCACACCAGTTCCTTTTTTCTTCCCACGGCCCTCACGAAACCCCTTGTAAAATCAGTGTTTTCTATCGTTTATCTTCCTGCATTCTCCTGCTTTTTTTCTTTTGGTCCGTGTTGTTTTTTCTTTCCAAACGTTATCTTTTATGACTATATTTCGTTTAATAACGACATCTATTCCAAATAACAGTATCTATCAAATCACAATTTCGTCATTTCGCTTCCCTTTTCTCTGAAAAACATCATATTTTATCAGCATTTTACATATTGTTACAGGATAATCCTTTTTTCGCGCAAGAAATCCTGCATAAACTTTACTATATTCTGACTGTCATGGTCAAAAACGGTTTTATCGATCCAAATTACCTCTTTTTCGCGCCGAAACCAGGTGAGCTGCCTTTTGGCAAAATGTCTGGTATCCCGTTTGATCAGGTAAACAGCCTCTTCCAGAGAGATTTCACCTTCCAGATAGGACAGGATCTCTTTGTAGCCTAGCCCCTGCATGGAGACCATGTCTCTGTGACAGCCCGATTCACGCAGGGCGCGCACCTCCGCCTCAAGACCCTGCGCCATCATCAGATCCACCCTGTCGTTAATCCGCTCATAAATGCGTTCTCTGTTGTCATTCAGGACAAAGTAGGCAAAGTTGTAGGGGGATTCGTTCTGACGCTGTTCCCTGTTATGATCGGAAATCTTTTTTCCTGTCTTTTCATAAAATTCGATGGCCCGGATGACCCGCTTGATATTGTGGGCGTGAATGCTCTCGCAGGACTCCGGGTCTACGGCGCGCAGCCTTTCATAGAGCGCCTGCGCCCCATCCCTTTTCGCCTGCTCCTCAAGCGACTGTCTGAGCGCGGTATCCTCGTCGTTTTCCGTAAAATCGATGTCATAGAGCAAAGCCTGAATATAAAATCCGGTACCGCCCACCAGAATGGGAATATGGCCCCGGCCGTAAATTTCCGCCGCCGCCCGCTTTGCCATCTCCTGAAACACCACCACATTAAATTCCTGATCCGGCTCCAGCACGTCGATCAAATAGTGGCGCACCCCCGCCATCTCCTCCGGCGTAATTTTGGCGGAACCGATATCCATACGGCGGTATACCTGCATGGAATCCGCACAGATAATCTCCCCGCCTATGGCTTTTGCAAGGGCGATGGAAAGCGCCGTCTTTCCCACCGCCGTGGGACCTGTCAAAATCACCAGCGGTCTTTTTTCCGTCTGCCCCTTCCCCTCCATGCCTCTGCGTTTCCCTCCTAAAATTCTCTGCGCCGGACTCGTATACACACCGTTTTCTCCATTTCTGCGCTGTTTTTTGCGCATATCGAGTTTGTGGCAAGCAACGCGCAGACACAAATCTCGCGATTGAAAATTTTA
>CARUOB010000057.1:0-2271 GCA_949076555.1 uncultured Lachnospiraceae bacterium
CTTTCATATCATATACATAATATTCCATCACAAGATCGTACCAGCCCGGCAGCTGATCCGGGTTCCATGTGACGCCGCCGTCCTCGGAAACGAAACGCCCCTCCGCGCCGTTTTCCAGAAGGACAAGCCGCCCGTCCGAAAGTTCTTTCAGATCCAGAATCTCCCCGGTGTCCACATCCAGCATGGTCTCCACATACCGTCCCATGGCGACACCTTCTTCAGTCGGCTTCCCCGGATCGGAAGTCCCGCCTTTCCCGTCCCCGGCCAGGTCGCCGCATCCCGCCAGAGACACAGCCATTGCCGCCGCCAGACAAAAAGCCGCTGTTCTCTTCCGGCTCCTCTGTTGTTTCACCCCGTTCTTCCGCATCCAAGTTGTCCTCCATACTCTCTATATCATATCAAATCTTTGTGAAGAATGCCCCTCTTCTAACATCCCACTTGCGAAACATAGTACCTCTTCCCGCATTTCCATACGGAGAATGCCGCTTTTGGGCATTCTCCCATGCGAGACATAGAAGTTCTTGGCGTTTCGTCCAATGGCGAAACGTCTTTAGAACTTCTTCTCACATGCGAAACTATAGAAGTTCTTTTCGCACTGTTATTCCGCCATATACAGCTCCACCCTTGCCTTAATCTTCTGCACCGCCTGATCTAACGACATCTGCTCCTTTAGATACTGCGCGCCAATCTCGATCACCGCATCTTCCACCACGGTATCTGCCACATAGGGCGTCTTCACCTGACTGCAAAGCGTGTAAAGTTTCTGAAACTCCTCCTGCGTCGGCATATAGATATCCATATGAAACTCCCTGCCGTCGGCATAACTGCCCCCTACGGAACTGCTCGGCTCACCGTACGCCTTATCCATACCTCCGTTCTTAAAAATCTTCCACTGGTTGCTGAACTGTTCTTTCAGCGCGGTCTGGTTCACCATGAAACCGTCATAGAGAAGGCTCTGCACCTGCGTGCCCATAATGATGTCAAAGAACCGCTCCGCCTCCGGCTGATGGGTGGAAGATGCGGAAAGTCCTACCAGAACCGACGGCTCAAAAACACCCTCACTCATACCGTCAAAAAACTTCATGTCCACATCCTCAAACCCCTCGCAGTATTTTAAGGATAATCCGCTCTGATAAGCGTAGACATTTTTAAGTATACCAAAGTTGAGTTCCATGCCCTGCAGCATAAAGTTGTCATAGTCAAGTCCCACGCTGTTGAAATGCTCATAAGCGTATTTCTCTTCCTTATAATAATCCTTCTGCCATCCGTAAGTCTCCCTGACCTCATCCGGGATTCCTTCCAGCGCGGTCTTAGACATCTGACTCATGGCAGACAAATATTCCGAAAGCGCTGCGCCGTCGATGCCACCCGCTTCTTCGATAAAAGCCGGAGTCGCCACGGGAAGGAGCCAGCGCACCGTCGCCTCCTCGGAAAAGAAACGGCAGATTTCCGCCTCCGGCTTCTTTTCCTTGATCTTCTCCACCGTGTCCACCAGAGACGCAAAATCCGTAATGCCCGCAAGATCGTCCTGCCTGCCGATCACCATGGGAATCTGGAAAGAAACCGGTATCATGTACACACTTCCCTCCCTGTCAAACGCCTCCACGATATTGGGAAGGAGAACCGCGTCCCCCGAAAGGCTGTCAATATGGGGCCTCAGATCTTTTAAAATCCCCTTTTCCTCATAGGATTTCACGGGAAGTCCGTCCATAATGATCACGTCCGGCCCCTTACCCGCCATCAGTTCCGTATTTAACTTCTTGATCGCGTCCTCCGCCGCTTTCGCATCCACACCGCTGACACCCACTTCATATCTCACGAAAGTGTCCGGGTTTTCTGTCTGGAACTGGGCGATCGCCTGCCGCACGGCATCCTGTTCTTCCAGAGAGTACACCGAGATCATATTTTCCGGCACTGTCGGCACACTGGCGTCATACTTGTAAAGCACCACCGTTCCGCCGGAAAACAGCGCCGCAAACTCATTCTCCCCGTATGCGGTGACACCAATCATATTCATGGACGGATTGCTGAAACTGGTGAGTGCGCCGTCTATGATCTGCTCCATCATACTGCCGCCGATCACATGACGGTACATTCCACCCTTGCCTGCCAGATAGAGCACATCGTCCTCTCCCGGCGCTATATACACCGAGTAGCTGTCGTTGGCATAATACGCATCCTTATAATTTTCCTCCATAAAATCGTCAAGGACGCTGTCCTCCACCCACTTTTCTTCCTTTCTGTCGTAGATGGAAATGCCGTCTCTGGAAG
>CARUOB010000057.1:2281-20182 GCA_949076555.1 uncultured Lachnospiraceae bacterium
CATTTCACCAGATCCGGGCGCCACTCCATGGTCACCTCTTTTGTCAGCGTCCCGCTCTCCACGTCGATCCGATAAATCATACCGCCGCCCACCGTTGTGGCAAACAGCTCCCCCTCCGGGGAATAAAAAATGCCGTAAACATAGCTTTCATTTTCCTGTACAGGCAGCGATTCCACCTTCGTAACCGTGCCGTCCGGCGCAGCCACATGGAGCCATGGATTGAATTTTTCCGTCTTATCGTATTCTGCGTTGTCCGAGGAGAGCACCGCCACTGTCCCGTCCGGCGCAGCCGCCATACTGAAAATATAGTTGTTCTCCACGAATGTCTTCATATTGTCAATGCCGGGAATCGGAACCGTCTCCCAGCTTGCGCCGCCGTCAGAGGAGATAAGCTGTCCCGCCGTCTCGTCCAGAATAACCAGACGTTCGTCCGCAAGCGCCGTAATGCTGTAAGAACGGGAGGTACTTTCCGAGATATCTACCACCGTCTCCACATACCGCCCCATAGCCGTCGACTCATTGTCCAAATTCCCTTCGCTGTTCCCCTGCTCCCCCTTCTGCCCATCCTTCTTTGCTCCCGTTTCCTCCCCAGACGACGCCCCTGCCTCATCTACCGTCGGTCTGCCGCCACAGCCCGCAAACGTCCCCACTGTCATAACAAGCGCGAGGCAGACCGCAAACAGTCTTTTTCCATTCCCATATTTATTTTTTCCTTTTAAGTTCTTATCTCTGCCTATCCCTAAATGCATCATGCTTCTACACTTCCTTTCTCTGTTTAAATCGCCAATCTACTATATTATGTAAACTAAATTCTCACATACACGGAACTGCCTTTCCGCTCCGCACTTCACATCACTTCACAAAAACCTTTTCACTCTCCTTATCATACTAAAGTTTTCTCTAAAGAATCTCTAAGAATCTTTAAAACTTTCTGAAACTGCCTTCATAAAATATTAACTATTTTTTTGAGCGTTTCCCTGCATCTAAACATATACTTCTATGATCACCCGCGCCGCCACAAAGGTCTCGCCGTCGTAATATCCTTCCAGTTCCACGCCCATACCTTCCTCCAGATCCGAAACACCGGCCTCCCGCATATCAATCCCGGCGCCGCCTCCCTGAATCGTCCAATGCTCCACCATCGTGTCCTCCGTGAATTTGACAGGAATTTTCTTCGCATCCTTCACCTCCAGCAGGGTAACCATGCCGTCCTCATCCAACAGCGTAGTCTGCGCCAGCGTCATGCCGCTTTCCTGGGGCTCCTGCACCTTTCCGCCGAGATGCTCTAACTCCTGCGCCACCATGGCTGCCTGCCCTTCTTCCGGCTCTTTTGCTGTCTCGCTGCCGCTTTCTGGCGGCTCCTCATTCTCCTTTTCCTGAGCAGAAACCGGTTCCTCTCTTTCCCATTCGCCTTCCTGTGTTTCCGGTACATCCGAGCCGTTTTCCCCTTCCCGCTCCTTCTCTGTCCCGTCCTCTGTGTCCTCCTGGTTCGCCGTGTCATCCTCCGCCCCCGCCAAGACCTTTTCCTGCGGAATTTCCTGCACGCCTTCCGTTCCCGCGCATCCCGTCATCCCCAGAATCATCGCCAGACCAAGCGCCGCCGCCACCCGTTTTTCCTTTGTTTGTCTTGAAAACTCTCCCTTTGTGACATAGTTTTTCTCTTTTGTTCTCATCCCGCTGCATCCTTTCTATCGCGCGTCGTTTCGGTAATTGCCAAACCCATCTCAGCGCTGCCCATGATCAACAGCCAAAAAAAGTTTCACAATTATGTAAACGCGATTTACATTTCCCAATCTTAGCAGGCATTCCTCTAAAGTATCTCTAAAACTTCTTAAGTTTTTCTTTACCTTTGGCGCAAAAAAGTCTGCAAACTGTGAACGTTCACAACTTGCAGACTTATTTTTATGCCTCTCTACTCCCACTTTTTAAATTTTTTTCAAATACAAGGACTCCCCGTCACACCTTGAAGGACGCCACCGTCTCCTTCAACTCCTCGCTCAGCCCGGAAAGCTCTTTCATCTGGGTGAGCACCGCCTTGGAACTATCATTGGAAGTCACGGCGGATTCCTCCATCCTTTTCATAAATCCGGCAATCTCACCTACCAGCCCGTCAATCGCCGCAAGAGAATCGCTGATGCCCGCCATGTTCGCACGCATCTCCTGGGAAGACGCGCCAAGCTCGCCGGAGATACCGCTGTAAAAAGCCGCGTCCTTCTCATACATGCCTGCAAGTTCTGTCATGCCCCGATAGTCTTTCATCACCTTCTCGTTCATAAAGGTCAAAAGTTTTTCCGCACTGTCTGAAAGAAATGCCACGCTGTGCACCACGTCTTCCGTCACCCTGCGGATCTGGTCCACCGCCTTCCGGGAGTGATCGGCAAGCTCCCTGATCTCGTTTGCCACCACCGCAAAACCGCGTCCCGCCTCCCCGGCTCTCGACGCCTCTATGGAGGCGTTCAGCGCCAGAAGATTTGTCTGGGAGCTGATTGTGAGAATTTCTTCCGTCAGCGTGTCGATCTCCTTCACTTTCTGGCTCTCCTTTATGGCGTCGCCGAGTTCTTCCATGGTCGAACCGCACAGCGAAAGCGCCTCGCCCGCCGATTTTATCGACTCTTCATGCTGCCTGCCAGCGCGCTCCATGATTTCGCCGGACTGATCCGCCGCTTCCCCCGCCTTCTTTGCCACATTTTCAACTGCCCTGCCAAGCTCTTCCCCGGTATTCCTGATCTGCTCCGCCAGCGCCTTCGCCTCCGCCGTCTGCTGCATCACCTGTCCCGCCGTGTCCGCAATAAAGGAAATATCACCGCCAAGCACATGCATCTTCGCGGAAGTCCCCTCCGCGATGTCATTGATAGACGCCGCTTCTTCCTTTGTATTTAAAATAATGCTCCGTATCTGCTGCCTGACCTCCACCGTCGCCGTCTGAATCTGTTCCGTCTCATTCTTATACTGCGCGGGAATGCCCTGTTCCGTCACCGGATTCTCCGAAAAATCGCCGGAGGCAAACTGTTTCAACATCTGCACGGGTGCAAGCGTCCTGCCGATCAGCCCCGCCATAAACACCGCCACCAGCACAATGATCACAAGCGCCGTCACCACAGCCACGAGCACCATCGCCACAAGCGAGCTCCACACATGGGCAGTGGGGCATACCACGCCCAGCTTCCAATTGCTGCCCGCAATCCGGGACGCCGCAAAATAGCATGCCGTGCCGTCGTAATCTTCTGCCTTTACAATGGTTCTCTCATTTTTCTCGATCAGACTCCTTAAGTCCGGCATCTTGTCCACAACGGCTACCGCCGCATCCTCAGAAGGTTCAAACGCCTTGTTTCTGTGTGCCACATACTGTCCGCTGCTGTCTGCGAGGAAACCGTAAACGCCGTCCGCATAGTTGATACTGCCCGTCAAATCAGTCACCGTGCCCAACGTTACATCCAGACCGATGACTGCCCCCAGCACACCGTCTATGTATACCGGCGACGCGATGGTCGTACACATCTGCCCCGTAATCACATCCCAGTAAGGGTCTGTCACGATGGTTTCCCCCGCCGCGTCCGCCTGCTGGTACCAGCCGCGCTGCACGGGATCGTAACCTTCCGGTATCGCCGCTTCCCTGTTGGACTGGATAAATCGGCTGTCGCTCGTGCCGCAGTACAGATTCAGAAGTTCGTCTCTGCCCTTCGCGTGCACATCCACCACCGACTGCAAAAAGGCAGTGTCCAGACTGCCCGCCGCCTCGACGCTGCCCGCCGTTCCCTTCGCCAGCATGATCTCATTCTCAATCCAAGTATTGATCTCCTCCGCGTACTTATCCGCGTAAAGCTGTAAAATATCTTTCTGCTCCGCCATCATACGCTGTCCCGCAATCATAACGATCCCCAAAGTGGTAAGCAGGATACTCGCCGCAACCATACAGATCACGCTGATTGTCAATCTGCCCTTCATTGTCCTTCTCAATCGTAATGCACCTCTCTTCGGTCAATCTTTCACATGACCATTCTACGACAAAATTTTTCTCTTTTACTTATAATGGTACAGATTGCACGTTTTTCGGTATAGATTGCATGATTTCCTTTCCGGCATGGTCGATTGCAAACCAAGATTCCCGTTTTGTAATCGACTTTCCTATTTGGAAAGCGAGATTCTATTTTTCCATGCATACAAAAAACCGCTATCTTCACGGAGTCGGAAACACGCGTTCCTTCTTCCTGTGAAAATAACGGTTTTCTCATTTTCATATCGGCCTTATTGCAGGCTGCCTATTTGATCAAATGCTTGCGCAGCACCTCGATAAACAACTCGATGTCAAGCGGCTTCGCAATGTGATCGTTCATGCCGCTCTTTAAAGCCGCTGCTTTGTCTTCTTCCAAGGCGTTCGCCGTCATGGCGATGATCGGAAGCGTCCTGACGTCCTGCCTTGGCAGAGATCGGATTGTCCTAGTCGCCTCGTAACCGTTCATAATCGGCATTTGCACATCCATCAGCACCACGTCATAATAGTTTTCTTCCGACCGCTTCACCATATCCACAGCGTCCGTTCCGTCGGGCGCGGATTCCACCTTGAATCCGCTCTCCGTCAGTATGACTTCCGCGATCTCGCGGTTCATCTCGATATCTTCCACAAGGAGAACACGCTTGCCGCTAAAGTCGATCTGCTGCCACGCCGCCCCGGCAACCTCATCCTTGACATCCATACTGTTTGCCGCAAGAAGCGCTGACTTTAAGTCTGACATAAACAGCGGTTTTGCACAGAAGGCCGTAACGCCCGCCGCCTTCGCCTCCTCCTCGATATCCGTCCAGTCATAGGCTGTCAATATGATAATCGGCGACTCTTCACCGACCGCGCTGCGAATCTTTCTCGCGGTCTCTATGCCGCTTGTCTCCGGCATCTGCCAGTCGATAATGTAGGTATGATAGGAATCCCCGTCATCCCGTGCGACTTTGGCGCGGTACACCGCCTCGCGGCCGGAAGTCGTCCACTCCGCGCGAAGGCCAATCGTTTTTAACATCTTGCTCACGCTGTCGCATACGTTTAAGTCATCATCCACCACAAGCGCCCGCAGACCTTCCAGCTCTTTGATCTGCTCCGCGTTCTTCTCCACATCCTGCAGTTTCAGGGTGAGTTTTACGGTAAAGGTACTGCCCTTACCCACTTCGCTCTCAACCGACACCGTACCGTTCATCATCTCCACAATGTTCTTGGTGATGGCCATACCTAGACCCGTGCCCTGAATACCGCTTCTTGTGGTCGTTGTCTCTCTCTCAAAGGGCTCGAAGACATGTTTCACAAACTCCTCCGACATGCCGATGCCGTTGTCCTTGATGATAAAAACATAATCGCCATACCCGTGCTTGAATGTGGTGTGCTGCATAATCCGGAATGTGATCATGCCGCCGGCCGGAGTGTACTTCACCGCATTGCTCATCAGATTGATAAAAATCTGGTTCAGTTTCAGCGGGTCGGTGATCACATCCTCGTTTACCACTTCGAAGGTATCTATGAACAGCTCAAGCTGCTTCGCCTTCACCTGGGGCTGGATGATGTTGACCAGATTGTGCATCAGCTCTGAAATATTGCACTCCTGCTCATGAATCTGCATCTTGCCGCTCTCGATACGGCTCATATCCAGAATATCGTTGATCAGGCTGAGCAGATGGTTGCTGGAAGACAGCACTTTCTGCAGGCATTCCCTCACCTGATCCTTATTGTCAATACGGCTCGCCGCAATCGTCGCGAAACCGATAATGGCATTCATCGGCGTACGGATATCGTGGCTCATGTTGGAGAGGAAAGTGGTCTTTGCTTCATTGGCCTGTCTCGCATGCATCAGGGCATCCTGCAGCGCCTCCGTCTGCTCCTTCTGTTTGATCACCTGATCCGTGACATCCTTAGAGACAACCATGGCGATCAGGTCATCCGTCATATCGTCCCGTGTCATAATAAAGGACTGGCGTACACACATCCTGCCTTCCTCGCCATCCACTCTGCACCAGTAATCCACGTCCACTTCCGCTTCTCCCTGTTCAAAGCGTCTCTTCAGGTAATCAATGTCCAGCGTATCGGTATAGTCCTCTATGGACTCCGTGAGAACGAACTGTTTTGATTTTTCAAAATATTCCGTTGCGCTGCAAGGTGCCTGCAGCCCTGCTTTCTCAAGAAGGGAAACGACC
This sequence comes from uncultured Lachnospiraceae bacterium, assembly GCA_949076555.1. Lineage (GTDB taxonomy): Bacteria > Bacillota > Clostridia > Lachnospirales > Lachnospiraceae > UBA3282. Next base: position 8,453 of record CARUOB010000057.1, read on the forward strand.
TCGCCATCCTTTGCGCACGTCACGTCCTGCTCAATCAGATCCTTTGTCAGATTCAGTTCAAAGGTGCTGAACGCATTGGATGTGATTGCGATTCTGTACTGACGCTCCTTGCGGTTCATCACCGCCATCTCCTCTTCCCCTCTCAGTTCACGCAGCTTCATCTCCGTGATGTTCTGGCGGACATAAAGAATCTTGCTCGCTCTATCCCCGTTCCGTTCCAGACAGACGGTGATTAATTGCTCCCACTCCTCTTTTCCATTCCGCATGACATGACATTCATAGGTAAAGGTGTCCTGCCCGTTCAGGTTCTCTATAATAGAATCCACCTTCAAAGTCTGTCGGAAATCCTCCTGCGCCTCCTCTCCGACAATCTCCCTGCTGTGGTTTTCAAGCACATTGGCATAGTCACCCTCTCTCACCAGTTGATTGTCCTGCAGGTTCACATCGGCAGTATAGGTGTAAACCCCGGTCTCCAGATCTACCGTCAGATATCTCGAGGAAAACAGCGTGTTTAATCCCTGCAGGATATAATTGATCCGGCTGTTTTCCGCTTCCAGCTTTTTCCTCTGTTTCGCCGCCTGCACAATGGTCAAAGCGAAATAGATCACGAAGAGTATCAACAAAGAAATCTCCAGACGGACACCCGCCGCGTTCGCCCCCTTTATCATCTTCTGGGTAACGCTTGGCGGAAAGAGCTGCACCATCACGTAATCGCTTTCCGAAATATAAGTCACACACAAATTATCTGCCTCGCTGTTCTCCCCGCAGATAAAAGCGCCCTCGCCGCCGTTTTCGAAAACGGCCTTTGCCGAATCCACCGTAACCTGATCGATCTGTCCGGAATTCTTCAACATATCAATCAGATTCTCCTCTCCGTATTCCACATCATCGGAGCTGGCTATCACCCTGCCGTCCGACGTACACAGCCAGGTGGTCGACGGCTCCCCGAAATAAGTGGTGCGCAGAATTTCCTTCATATACTGCTCCGCCAGATAAGATCCCCGGACAATACCGACAATCTCCCCGTTCATCCGCACCGGCGCAAAAAACACAAGCCTCGTCTCCTCATCGGTGAGACGCTCGTCAAAGAGAACGGAGATACCGCTCTCGCCCTGCATACCCCGCACGTAATAATCCCGGTCGGCGGAATTGACCGTTCTGCCGTCGGAAAAATGAGTCACGCCCTCCGCATCCGTAAACCGTATGGTATCAAACACGGAATTTCTCTCTATTTCCGCAAGCGTCTGTGCCGGAATCAAATCTCCAGTCAGGGAATCGTTAAAGAAATAGGCATATGCGTTGATAATGCGCACTCCGTTTTCCAGTTCCCCAAGTACCTGCTTGGATTTCTGGCGCATGGAATCCTCCGCATAATTTTTATTCTGCTCCGCAATCCTGGCCCTGTTCTGTACCGTGTAAGCGTTAAATAGCAGAAACACAATCAACACCAGCGGCATAGAAATCAACAACATGTGTAATACTCTTTTTCCTCGCATCTTTAAACTTTCCCTCCACAAACGTATGAGGCACATTTCTGCCTCCCTATTTATACTCTCTCTTTCAAGATCCTGTCAATCAATTCCTGCAAAGCCTCGATGTCTATGGGCTTTGTGAAATGCTCATTCATTCCGGCTTTCAGGGATTTCATCCGGTCTCCCTCCATGGCATCCGAAGAGAGGGCAATAATCGGAACCTTTGAAATCACCTCATTCTCCAGTCTGCGGATCGCCCGCGCTGTCTCGTAACCGTCCATGCCGGGCATCTGTATATCCATCAGCACCAAAGTATATTTTCCGGGCGCAGAACTTTTCAGAATCTCATATGCGCTCACACCGTCGCACGCCGTCTCCACCCGGTAACCGAGATTTTTGAGAAGTTCCTCCTCGATCTCCCGGTTGATCCCGTTATCCTCCACAAGAAGAACCGTGCCTTCGTCCTTCCTGATATCCGTGTTTTCGCTGACAGCGCTCTCATGCTCCATGAAAGAAGCGGTTACTGGATACTTCAGGGGAAGGCTCACCGTAAAGATACTTCCCTTTCCAACTTCGCTCTCCACCTCCACAGTGCCGCCCATAGTCTCCGCATAACTTCGCACCACCGCAAGCCCTGCCCCCGGCATACCGTTATAAATCGCGGTTTTTTCTGGTCTGGCCGGATGAAAAACTGCTTCAAACTGCTCCTCCGGGATGCCGCATCCGCTGTCCTCTATGATAAACCGGAACAGACCACGGCCTTTCTGACTGCTTTCACTCTCCCTGACCGTAAGACTCACCCGTCCCTGCGACGGCGTGTACTTGATCGCGTTGTCAAGCAGTTGGTTCAGAATTTCCCTAAGCCTTATGTAATCGACCTCCACCGAGAAATGAGAAAGGCCTGCCTTGTCCATGGAAAACTGTATTTTTTTCGCTTTAATCGGACGTTCGGCGCTCTTTGCAACCTCCGCAAGCAGCTCGCCCAAATGATATTCCCGCTCCGTAAGCTCCGCCCTTGCCGGTTCATTTAAATTATCCTTTAGGAACTCCTCAAAGACTGCCAGAAGTTCCTCCCCCGAAAGGTGGATTTTCTCTATGCATTCTCCCACCTTTCCCGGATCGCCGACGCATCCTTTCAAAAGCTCCGCATACCCGATAATGGCATTTAAAGGCGTCCGGATATCGTGGGACATATTGGCAAAAAAAGTGTTTCTTGCAAGCCTTTCCATCTCCGCCTGCCGCAGTGCGGATTTGAGAAGCGACTGTCTCTCCACCTGCTCCGTAATATCCTGCGACACGGAGAGGGCAATCACATCCCCCGTGTGCTCGTTTTTCTCCAGAAAGAACAGATAGTGGCTTAAACGCCTCCGGCCATACATATCCGTCACCCAGCCGTCATAGACCTGTATCCGCTCTCCCTCCTCATAACAGCGGATCAGTCTTTCCGTATCAAAAAAACGCCAGTATTCGTCAAGTCCGTCAGCCTCCGCAAAGTCTGCCCAGAAAGCTGTAAAATCAGAGTATTTCTCAAAGGGCGTTATGCCCATAAAAGTAAAGAGATTTTTTACCTCACCCTCCTGATCAAGCAGGGATGCCGAAATGAACTCATCCCTCGTCAGATTAATCTCCACAAAAGAAACCGCGTCATACAGGAGCGCTTTCTTAAAGTAATCCTCTTTCAAACGGGCGTCGTAAAGAGACTCGTTCACCCGCTCAAGCTCTGCCACCCGCCGCTCCATCCGTTCTGTGGCATCTTCTATAAAAACATAGAAAAGATCCCCGTAGTCCTGCGTATGCACAAAGTGTCCGTAATCTTCCACCCAGCGCACCGTGCCGTCCTTTCGGATAATCCGGTATTCCACATAGTCGAGTTTCTCACCGCTGTGCGCAATCTGCGTCCCAATGCTGTTCTCCACCGCATCGATGTCCTCCGGATGAACAAGCCCTTTAAAGGTGTAACCTGTCAGCTTCTTAAACTCTTCCCGTGTGTCACAGCCGAAGATCCGCAGCATGGCATCATTTATATAGATCAGCTCCTCATCCCCGTCGGCGTGATAAATAAAGAAGCCGCCGGGCATTCCCTCCGCAATCTGCTCTATAACAGGAAGCGTCTGTTCATTGAAGCTGATCGTCAATTCCGATTTATCTGTCTGTGGTTTCACTGTCTCTCCTCCCAGAATGATTATACAATTTTCTTGAAAAAAAGAAAAGCATTTAGAGCTTTTTTAAAGAATTATGTGATAAACTATAGGAAAAGGTGGAAAAAGCCATGCGGATACTGCTTGCGGAAGATGATGAAAAACTGAATGAAACGCTTGTCTACGGGCTGACACGGGCAGGCTTTATTGTGGACGCCTGCTTTGACGGGGAGGACGCACTCTTCTACGGAGAACAGAATATCTACGATATTATTCTCTTAGACCGCATGCTGCCGTGCATGAATGGCACGGATGTGCTTTCTTCCCTGAGAAAGCAGGGCGTCCCCACACCCGTGATTTTAATCACCGCCCTCGGCACCCTGTCCGATAAAGTGGAGGGGCTTGATCTGGGAGCGGACGATTATCTCGTAAAACCCTTTGCGCTGGAAGAGCTTTTGGCCAGAATCCGCTGTGTGACCAGACGGCCGCGCCGCATTGTGGCTGAGGAAACCGGCTCCCTTGCGGATATCCTCTTTCTGCCTGTGGAAAACAAGCTCACCGGGCCGACGGGAAGCTGTACGCTGTCGAAACGGGAGGCGGCGCTTCTGGAAGCGTTTCTGAAAAGCGGCGGCGCTACCCTTTCCAGAAGCCATCTTCTCTTAAAAGTATGGGGCCCCGACAGCGACGTGGAGGAGGGCAATCTGGACAATTACATCCATTTTCTGCGAAGGCGTCTGAAAGCGGTTGGCAGCCGCCTGAATCTGAAGACAGTCCGCGGCGTGGGCTACGCCCTGACAGAGCTTTCGTGACATGCGTACGGCGCGCGATCTATTGACCGATTCGGTCTGTGCAGGCACAGATCCGTAAGCCGCCTGTCCCTTCGCCCCACAATCCTGTACAGAAACGAGGAGAAACATGTTCCGAAAAGTACATCTGTATCTGACGGCGCTCTGCGCTGGCATCACCACCGCCATACTGATCGTGATGTCCATGCTCTATCTGTATCTTTCAGAAAAAGAGCTGTACGAAAACCAATTCCGTTCTTTCCAGAACGATATCAATACCATCGCCACCAGCCTGGAACAGCAGTCCGTGATCTCCATGGAATGGCTCTCCAAAATGGAGGCGCGCGGCGGTTACAGTTTTTACGCTCTCGACAACGGTGTCCCGTTTCTCTATAACCGTCTGACGAATTTGTCCGAATCCTCCGAAATCCGCAGTCTCTTGGACGCGTGTCTGGAAGTCTACGAGTCCGAATACAAAATCGGCTTTTTAGAAGCATCCGGCGCGAACGCCTACAATACCTGTCACCATGTGGAATTTCCTTTTGATCCTGCGGGAAAAAAACACGAGTTTCATATCAGCGTCATCGAACTGCAGCGGGGAACGTCCTCCCTGCAGCTTCTTGTGCTCTCCCCTCTCGATTTTCTCAGAAAACAGATCACAAGACAGCGGATGCGCTTTTTGCTGATCGATATTGCCGCCATATTGCTCCTGTCCCTCTTTTCCTTTTTCTTCACCGGAAAACTGTTACAGCCTGTCATCGAAAGCCGGAAGAAACAGACGGAATTTGTGGCGGCCGCCTCCCACGAGCTGCGCACGCCCCTCGCCGTGATTCTCTCGTCCGTCGAATGCTGCCGCAGCGCGGATGCGGAAAGGCAGACGCGTTTTCTCGACACGATCAAACAGGAAGGCGATATTTTGGCTGCTTTGGTCAATGATATGCTCACGTTAAGCGCCTCCGACTCGCAGCGCTTCTCCTGCCGCCCGGCGCCCGTGGAGCTGGACACGCTTCTCATCAACACCTACGAGGCTTTTGAGCCGCTGGCTTTCGAAAAGAAGCTGTCCCTTTCCGTCTCTCTTCCGGACGAATCCCTGCCGATGTGCACGGCGGACGCAGACCGCATCGTCCAGCTTCTCTCCATCCTGCTGCACAACGCGCTCAGCTACACCCCGGAAGGCGGCGCTATCACCCTGTCCCTCTCCCGCAAAAAGAACCGTTTCTATCTGACGGTCTCGGATACCGGCGTGGGGATTCCCGCGGAAGATAAGAAAAAGATTTTCGACCGCTTTTACCGGGCAGAAAAATCCCGAAGCGCCAAAGGGCACTTCGGGCTGGGTCTTTCTATCGCCGCCGAAATTGTAAAGCTCCACCACGGTTCGATAAACGTCACCGACCGTCCCGGCGGCGGAAGCGTGTTCACGGTCATATTGTGAGAAGTACTTCTAAAACTCAGCAGCAGAGGCTGCTTCGTTAAGAAGTACTAAGTCTCACATAGGAGAATGCCTAAAATACGGCATTCTCCGCATATCACTTGCCTGGTTTCGGTTTCGGGTTCATCAGCGCGCTCGGTATCTTGAAAAACACATAATTCTGTGCCAGCTCCGTTGCCGCCTCGGAAAGCACGTCGGGGTTTACTCCTAATTCCATCTTTTCCCCTGTGGCGCGTTCCATCGCCTGCTGCCTGAGAAGCGCGCTGCTCACCTCTTTCCTTCCAAGAGCAATCTTCTGCTGGTACTCCCGCTCATTCTCCCGTTTGTACCACGCTTTGGTGGCGAGATCCATATACATCTTGTGCCGCTCGGCCCGCTTTTCCCAGAAACTCTTCTGTTTCTTTTTCCTTGAGGAATCCGTGTGCTTTCCGCCGTTACGGAACCCCATCGGAAAGCTCTCGCCCCGGTACTCCTCCTTCGTAGCGCCGAAATAGTGCACCCGGTAGCTGCCGCCCGCATATGCGCTCCACGGATTGTAGAAGGCGAAATCCCGCCGCAGCGTATCGAGCACCCACTTCTCGTAAGCGGGATCAGCTTTCATCGCCGCGAATCCCTCCTCGGAAATGTTGACCGACACCGCATCCCACTTCTGGGTCGCGCTCGTGGGAAGCGACGATATTTTCTGGTAAATATACATCTTGTACTGATCCATGGACATGGTCTGTGCGGCATACTCGTTGCGGTCCCCCGCCTGGGATGCACCGCCCGCCGTGCCCTGCTTGCTTACAAGCTGATCCCGCACTGTCCCTGCAAAGTTTCCGAAAACCGCATCCTTGCCCGTCTGCGTTCTCCGGCTTCCGCCAAAACTGCCGGACGTTCCGTCCTCCTTCACCGCTCCGCCTGCCACATTTTTCATATACTCCAGAGCCTCCGCGTAAAACCGCGTCATCGGCGTAAATAAAAAGCTGCTCATAAGCCGCCCCTCTCTTCGTCCGCAGTATTATCCTGCCGCATACACGATACTGCCTGTTGCCGTTTCTTCTATATATAAATAATACGAATCAGAATGGCAAAAAGTTTCAACAAGATTGTGATATGCAAAATTTATGCGCAGGAGCTGGTAAACGCCGTCTAAAAGTGATTAAAAGTGAGTAAACCCACATTCCCCATTGAAAAAAAATCCCTTTTATGTATAATGATATGAGTAACCGAAACACGTAAAAATACAGAAAACATGAGGACGTAACATGATACAGGCAAACAACGTAACCTTACGCGTAGGAAAAAAGGCCCTCTTTGAGGACGTAAACATCAAATTTACAGAAGGGAACTGCTACGGGCTGATCGGCGCGAACGGCGCCGGTAAGTCCACCTTCTTAAAAATTCTTTCAGGCGTTCTGGAAACAACCAACGGCGACGTGTCAATCACACCTGGACAGCGTCTCTCGGTTCTGGAGCAGGACCACTTTAAGTACGACGCCTATTCCGTTATGGACACGGTCATCATGGGCAACGAGCGGCTCTATCAGATTATGAAGGAGAAGGACGCCATCTATGCCAAGGAGGATTTCTCCGACGAGGACGGCATCCGCGCCAGCGAACTGGAGGCGGAGTTCGCGGAGATGGACGGCTGGGACGCGGAATCCAACGCGGCTACGCTCCTGAATGGTCTCGGTGTCGGGACGGAGCTGCACTACAGCCAGATGGCTGACTTAAACGGTAACGAAAAAGTCAAGGTACTCCTGGCAAAAGCGCTTTTCGGCAATCCCGATATCCTGCTTCTGGACGAGCCCACCAACCATCTGGACTTAGACGCGATCGCCTGGCTGGAGGAGTTCCTGATCAATTTTGAAAACACGGTGATCGTGGTGTCCCACGACCGCTACTTTCTGAATAAAGTCTGCACCCACACGGCGGATATCGACTACGGCAAGATCCAGCTCTATGCGGGCAACTACGATTTCTGGTACGAGTCCAGCCAGCTGATCATCAAGCAGCGCAAGGAAGCAAATAAAAAGAAAGAGGAACAGATCAAGGAGCTGCAGGAATTTATCTCCCGCTTCTCCGCCAACGCAAGTAAATCCAAACAGGCGACTTCCAGAAAGCGCGCCCTTGAAAAAATCGAGCTGGACGACATCCGTCCTTCCAGCCGTAAATATCCTTACATTGACTTCCGCCCCGAGCGTGAGATCGGCAACGAGGTTCTCACCGTGGAGGGCTTAAGCAAAACCATTAACGGAGTAAAGGTACTGGACAATATTTCCTTCATCGTGGGACACGACGACAAAATCGCACTTGTGGGCGGCAACGAGCTGGCAAAAACCACCCTTCTGCAGATTTTAGTGGGCGAAATGGAGCCGGACGAAGGCACATACAAATGGGGCGTTACCACCTCTCAGGCGTATTTCCCGAAGGATAACACGGCAGAGTTTGACAACGACTACACCATCACCGACTGGCTCATGGGCTACTCTCCCGTGAAGGACGTGACTTATGTGCGCGGATTCCTAGGCCGTATGCTCTTTGCGGGCGAAGACGGCGTGAAAAGAGTGAAGGTGCTCTCCGGCGGCGAAAAAGTGCGGTGTCTCCTCTCCAAAATGATGATAAGCGGCGCCAACTGCCTGCTCTTTGACGAACCTACGAACCATCTCGACATGGAGGCCATCACCGCCTTAAACGAAGGCATGAAGAAATTCAAGGGTGTGGAAATTTTCTCCTGCCACGATCATCAGGTGGTACAGACCACAGCCAACCGCATTATGGAAATCCTGCCGGACGGCACCCTGATCGACAAGATCACCACCTACGACGAGTATCTGGAAAGCGATGAGATGGCGAGAAAGCGCACCGTTTACACGAGCACTGCCAATCAGGAAGACGACGATTAATGAATAATAGATGATAGAGGAAAAAGATGAGAGCCATTGATCTGCACACCCATACCTGCAAATCGGACGGCAGTTACACACCCACGGAATTGGTGGATTATGCCGTAGAAAAAAATCTGGCGGCCGTAGCGGTCACGGATCATGACAGCATAGAAGGTCTTGACGAGGCGGTTTTACATGCGGCGGCTCTAAGAGAGCGCGGCCTTCCCTCCGTGGAAGTGATTCCGGGAATTGAGTTTTCCACGAAATACCAGAAGCAGGACGTACACATTGTAGGACTTTACATTTCCTATAAGAAAGAAGCGTTTCAAAAGGCGCTTGGCGGCTTCGTGGACTCACGCGAAAACCGCAACAAAAAAATGTGCGAAAATCTGCGGGGCGCGGGCATTGATATCACCTACGAAAGGCTGCTTGCCATGTATCCGGACGCGGTGATCACCAGAGCACACTACGCCTCCTTCCTGTTGGAACACGGGTATGTGAAAAGCCGGCAGGACGCGTTTGCCAGATACTTGGGCGACCACACGAAATACTTTGTGCCGAGAGAAAAAGTTACGCCCTCCCAGGCGGTGGAACTGATCTTAAAGGCGGACGGCATTCCCATTCTGGCCCATCCGCCCCTCTATCATATGGGAAATGACAGATTGGAAACGCTTGTCTCCACGCTGAAAGAAGACAGCCTTATGGGGATCGAAGTTTTCTACAGCACTTACAGCAATCAGGATGTGCGTGACATGCAAAGACTGGCCGAAAAATATGACCTGCTCGTAAGCGGCGGCTCCGATTTTCACGGCACCAACAAGCCCGGACTGGATCTTGGCTGCGGGTACGGCAGGCTGTTTGTCCCCGAAGAAGCGCTGCACAAAATAAAGGCGGCTCTTCCCAAAGGCATATCAGATTTTCCCACAATATAAACAATATGTGTGACGAAAAGAGGACTCCCTATGAAAATGCTATTCACGGATTTAGACGATACGCTGTTAAACAACCAAAGTCAGGTTTCCCCGGAGACCAAAGCCTTTCTGGATGAATTTCTGGCAAACGGCAACCGTCTGGTGCTTTCCTCCGGCAGACCGCTCATGAGTGTCTTGGAAGTGAAAGAGTCGGCAGGACTGACCCAGCCCGGCATTTTTTTGAGCGCCTCCAACGGCACCCGGGTTTACGACTGTGACAATCGGCGCACCATACGGAAATTCGGTCTTCCCTTCTCCTATATCACCTATTTACAAAAGCAGGCAAAAGCACTGTCACTCCACATCCAGACCTACCGGGACAGCGACACGGACGACGCCGTCGTTTCCCCTGCGGATGATGAGGAAATCCGGTATTACCGGAGAAAGATCCATCTGCCGCTGGTGGTTTCCGAAAATCTCTGCGACGCCCTCACGGAAGAGCCTTGTAAAATGCTTGCCGTAAGTTTACATAACTTTGAAAAGTTAGAAACATTCAGAAACAACATTGCGGACTGGGCGGAAGGGAAAGTCCGCACCATCTATTCCAGCGACAAATATCTGGAACTTTTCGACTGGAACGCGGGAAAAGGCAGTTCTCTTCTCTTTCTCTGCGATTATCTGGGCATTCCCGTCTCCGACACTTTTGCCGCCGGGGATGCGGACAACGATATTTCCATGCTGGATGCAGCGGGCTGCGGCATCGCCATGAAAAACGCCACCGACAAAGTAAAAGCCCACGCCGACGTTGTCACAGACCTTGACAACGACCAGAATGGGCTTGCCGATATGATGCGGAAACTATTATAACGGTAATCTGCGGAGAATGCCGCTTTTCAGGCATTCTCCTGTGTGAGACGGAGTTGCGAGGCAACTCCTAGAGTTTCTTGGCGTCCCGTCCTATGGCGGGACGCCTTTAGAAACTCTTCTCACATTATTCTATGATCAGGTACCTTCCGTCCCCGATTGCAAACACTTCATCGGCCTCCAGAATCCCTTCCTCATCTGCGCCTTCCATGTCGACGCCCTCCTCTTCGAAAAACTCCCACACTTCCCTGACAGAATCCACCACAACCGCCATACACTCCTCAAGGAAGTTCTCCGCCTCCTCATAGGTCTCGGCTACCTTCTCAGGATAAAGCTGCAACTGATTCTCCAAAAAGCACTGTACCGTTTTCTCGTCAAACAACAATCATCCCTCCCTGTCTCTTATAGTTTACATAACACAAAATACGTGCCGGAAAAACATACGCTTTACAATAGGCCCCGTCTCTTAAGCTCCTGACAAAGCCGCCCCACCGGGAGGCCTACCACATTGTTATAGTCTCCGCAGATTCCCTGGATATGAGCTGCGCAAAGTCCCTGGATCGCATACGCGCCCGCCTTGTCCATGGGTTCCCCGCTTTCCACATATCTGAGAATCTCCTCGTCCGTCATGGCATACATGGTCACATCCGTACACTCGGAAAATGTGGCGTACATAGGCGGCATATCCTTATGCTTCCACGCCAGAGTGACGCCTGTGTACACCTGATGGCTTCCGCCCTGCAAGTCTTTTAACATACGCGACGCATCCGCCCGATCCGCGGGTTTGCCGAGGATTTTTCCCCATGCGCTCACCACCGTATCCGCCCCGATCACGACAAAATCTTCTTTTCTTTCCGCCGTCAGTTTTCCGCAGACGTCCACCGCCTTCTGATAGGACAGTTCCTCCACCACTTCATCCGGTTTTTCTTTCGTGATTTTCTCCTCCACCGTGCTTGGCACGACCTTGAAGGAAATGCCCACCTGCTTCAGAAGTTCTTTCCGTCTCGGCGATGCCGAGGCAAGATAAATTTTCATATTTCCCATTCCTTTCAAACACTTTAGTCGTGGTGCATTTTCGGGATAAAAACCCTCTTATGCACGGCTCCGGCCTTCTCCTTCGCCATAGCCTTTGCCTCTTTGCAAAACACAAGCTGGGCGTTGAACACTTCCTTCCCGCGCTTATCCACTTTCACATAGCTGCCGTCCGGCTGCAGAACCGAGGCTTTCACTGTATCCTTAAGCTGGCTGTCCAGAATGTGTT
>CARUOB010000058.1 GCA_949076555.1 uncultured Lachnospiraceae bacterium
TTATGAGAGACGGTAAACTTGTGGGCGAATATGAAGTGGAAAATCTGCCCCGCGTGCAGTTGGTATCCAAGATGCTCGGTAAAGAGGTGGACGATCTCTCCGATATCAAGGGCGAGGTTAAGACCTTCGATGCAGGAAAGAATGCGGTTCCCGTGCTGGAGGCGGAAGGCCTTGTCAGCAATGCGGGCATCAAGCCCTTCGATTTCCATATCAACAAGGGCGAGGTAAACGGCTTTACCGGACTCCTCGGTTCCGGACGAAGCGAATGTGTGCGCGCCATTTTCGGTGCGGACCGGGTGATCGGCGGAAAAGTCAAAATGAGCGGCAAGGACGTAAAGATCGCGAAGCCGCTTGACGCGATGAAGAACGGCATCGCATATCTGCCGGAGGACCGTAAGGTTGACGGCATTGTGGGAGATCTTTCCGTGCGCGACAATATCATTCTGGCGCAGCAGGTGCTTAAGGGCTTCTTCAAACCTTTCTCCAAGGCGGAAGCAAATAAGGTTGCGGATGAATACATAAAACTTCTGAATATTAAGACGGCTTCCAAGGATACGCCGATTAAGTCGCTTTCCGGCGGTAACCAGCAGAAGGTTATTCTGGCAAGATGGCTCTTTACCCATCCGGAATACCTGATTTTGGATGAGCCTACCCGTGGTATTGACGTGGGTACAAAGGTTGACATCCAGAAGCTGGTGCTGAAACTGGCGTCCGAGGGCATGAGCGTAACCTTTATCTCCTCGGAGCTTGACGAGATGTTAAGAACCTGTTCCCGCCTGATTGTCATGCGTGACCGCAAGGCAGTGGGTGAGCTGACAGGCGACGATCTGAATCAGGGTACGGTTATGAATACGATTGCGGGAGGTGACAAATAAATGGCAAACAATGAAAATGCGAAAACATCGAATGCGGGTTTTCTAAAGAATCTTGTTAGAAATCAGTGTTTTATCCCGGTCGCGGCGCTTTTGCTGCTGGCAGTCTTTAACCTGATTGCCGATCCTGCTTTCTTTAAAATTACGTTGGGATACAACAGCGCGGGTAACCCGGTGCTGTCCGGCTTTATCATTGACATTATCAACAATGGTTCCGAGCTGGCGATACTGGCGATCGGCATGACGCTTGTGACGGCAGCTTCCGGCGGACAGGATATCAGCGTGGGCGCGGCTATCGCTATCGCGGGCAGCGTGATTCTGCGGGTGCTCTGCGGAGGAAATGCCCGTCCCGAAACCCTGCAGGCGCCTATCATAGTCGCGTTTCTGGTGGCTTGTGTGGTGGCAATGCTCTTCGGCGCCTTCAACGGCGTGCTGGTGGCATATTTTAAGATCCAGCCCATGATCGCGACGCTGATTCTGTATACGGCGGGACGTTCCATCGCGGCATGGATCAACAACAACGAGCTTCCTGTTATCAGCGATCCGAAGTTTGCTTATTTTGGCGGGTTTATTCCGGGGATACCGATCCCGACGCCCTGCTTTATCGCAATCGCATGTATGATCGTGATCGGCATTGTCTTAAAGGTGACAAATCTGCGGCTGTATACGCAGGCGGTTGGTATCAACCAGAGTTCCTCCAAGTTAAACGGTCTGAATCCTGAGATGATCAAGGTGATGACTTTCGTGATTCTTGGCTTGTGCGTGGCGGTTGCGGGACTGATCAAGGTAAGCCGTGTGTCTTCCATCAACTACTCCGTTATCGCGAAGGATATTGAAATGGATGCGATCCTTGCGGTTGCTCTTGGCGGCAATGCGCTTTCCGGCGGTAAGTTCAATATGGCGGCTTCCATTATCGGCGCATTTGTAATCCAGTGCTTGACGACGACACTTTACAAGTTCGGCGTTTCCTCAACGGCGCTTCCTGCTTACAAGGCGGTAGTGGTTATTCTGTTGGTAGTTGTCAGCGCGCCCACTGTGAGAGAGTATTTTGATAAGATTACCAAAAAGATGAAACTGAGCAAGGAGGTGGCGTGAAATGGCAAAGACAGATAAGAATAACGCGTCTGCGGGCAAGGGTCTCGGTGCTAAGCTGATGGGCATGACTGATACCAATCTGCTCCTGACGATCACGGTCATCGTATTTTTCCTGATGTATATAGGGGCTGTCGTATTTCTACGCGCAGGCTTTTTAAAGCCGCAGACCTTTTTTCTGCTTTTAAATTCCAATGCTGCACTCATTATCCTTGCCTGCGGCATGAGTCTTGTCATGATTACCGGCGGAATCGATATTTCCGTGGGCGGCGTGACCGCTCTGGTGAGCATGTGCTGCGCAGTCTATCTCGATTATAAGGATGGCAGTGTCCTTGGCGCGATTCTGATTGCGCTGGCGATTGGTCTTGCCTTTGGCGCGTTTCAGGGTTTCATGGTGGCATATTTGGATATACAGCCCTTTATCGTTACGCTGGCGGGTATGTTCTTTGCGAAAGGTATGACCACTGTAGTGAACAGTTCCCCCTTCAATGTGGCGAACGAAGCGTTCGTTGCGCTTAAGACGACACGTATTAATGTGCCGGGACTCGGCTCGATCAATAAAAAGGGTATCTATGTGCCCGCATATGTGGAGATTGGTGTGCTGATTGCCATTCTGGTAGTGATCGTGATGTTTGCGCTGTTGCGCTGGACCAAGATGGGACGTAATTTCTACGCGGTAGGCGGCAACAAACAGAGCGCGCTGATGCTCGGTATCAACGTGAAGAGAACGAAATTCCTCTCCCATTTGATCTGCGGTCTTCTGGCAGGAATCGGCGGCTTCATTTATTTCCTACATGTGGGCTCCGGCTCTCCTTCCAATGCGGCCGGCGCTGAAATGGATGCAATCGCTTCCTCCATTATCGGCGGCACCATGCTGACAGGCGGCGTGGGTAACGTGGTTGGTACTTTCTTCGGTGTACTCTCCCTGAGCACGATCCAGAATATTGTATCATCCATCGGATTTGATGAGGCGTGGTGGACCGGCATCACAAAGGCGGCTATGCTCTGCCTGTTCTTGGTGGTTCAGAGCGTGATTATGTCCGTGAGAAAGAAGAGAAATGCGGCGGGCTAAAAGGTGATGTACCGCTTAAGACGTGAACATTTTTATAGAAGAAATAGAAAGACCGCCGGGTGTGCTGTACTGCCCGGCGGTCTTCGTATATCGTTTTGAGTCTCACATAATGTCCATCTCTGAAAGTTCCAGATATAAGTTGTGTTTATTATGAGGGCAGAAGAACGAAATGTCAAGAACGGGAAAACGTTTATGTGTAAAAAGCAACCATGCATCTGCCGCGAGGTACAAGTTGACAAATCGGTGATAAATAGTAAAATAAGAGATAATAGGTCGATGATAGATTGAGCATTTTAATGTTTGAATCCTTTAAAATCCCGACGGAGGAGATCTGGCGGGGTTTTCTGTACTATACGGATATGGATTGAGAAATGGTGAAAAAACTGATAGACCGTCTTCGAGCAGGCGGCAGTCTCTCCGATGAGGAGTGGCGGTATTTAATCGAGGGCGATTATGAAAAGCAGCTATTATTTTATGAGGCGGACAAGGTGCGTCGGAGGTCTTACGGGACGGATGTCTATATCAGGGGACTGATCGAGATTTCCAATTTCTGTAAAAACGACTGTCTATACTGCGGCATCCGCCGGAGCAATGCGAACGTATCGCGTTACAGACTTTCGCAGGAGGAGATTCTTGCCTGCTGTAGGCAGGGATATGAGCTGGGATTTCGCACTTTTGTGCTGCAGGGCGGCGAGGATGCCTGCCATACGACACAGTGGGTCGAGAGGATGGTTTCCGATATCAAAGAGAGATATCCGGACTGTGCGGTGACGCTTTCTCTTGGGGAGCGTCCGAGCGAGGATTATGAAATCTGGTATCAGGCGGGTGCCGACCGGTATTTGCTGCGGCACGAGACGGCGGTCCGCTCTCATTACGAAAAGCTGCACCCGCCGGAACAGACTTATCTGCGGCGTATGGAATGCCTGCGGGACTTAAAGCAGATCGGCTATCAGACCGGAGCGGGCTTTATGGTGGGTTCTCCCGGTCAGGGGACGGAAGAACTGATCGCGGATATGCGGTTTTTGCAGGCGTTCCAGCCTCACATGGTGGGAATCGGGCCGTTTATTCCCCACCGTGATACGCCGTTTGCGGGGGATGCGCCGGGGAGCCTGACGCAGACTTTGACTATGGTGGCGCTAACCAGACTGGCTCTTCCGGGCGCGCTTATTCCCGCGACCACGGCGCTTGGCACCATTCATTCGCAGGGACGGGAGCTTGGCCTAAAAGCCGGAGCCAATGTGGTTATGCCGAATCTGTCTCCGCCTAAGGTGCGCGGGCAGTACAGTCTTTATGATAACAAGGCATATGCCGGGCAGGAGGCGGCCGAAGGCCTGGCGGCATTGAAGGAAAGCGTGGCGCGGGCGGGGTACCGCGTGGTGGTGGACAAAGGGGATGCCCGGTGAGTGGGCGATGACAGACGGGTGCGGCAAGCAGAGGCGCGGATGTTATAGAATAAATAACAATGGTTATCATAAACGGAAAGAAGGTAAAATAAAATGTACGATCCGAAATCATTGTGTGCAGACGATTTTATCAGCCATGAGGAAATCCTGGAAACGCTGAAATACGCGGAGGAAAACAAGGACAACAAAGCGCTCATCTTTGAAATACTGAATAAGGCGAGGCCGAGAAGGGAAGGAAGCGCCACGGTGTGCGCGGGCCTTTCCCACAGGGAGGCGTCGGTGCTTCTGGCCTGTGAGGACAGGGAGATTCTGGAAAAGATTTATGCTTTGGCGGAGGAGATCAAGCTGGCCTACTACGGCAACCGGATCGTGATTTTCGCGCCTCTTTATCTGTCAAATTACTGTGTGAACGGCTGCGTTTACTGTCCTTATCATATGAAAAATAAGAACATTCCCAGAAAGAAGCTGACCCAGGAGGAAGTGGAGCGGGAGGTAATCGCTTTGCAGGATATGGGGCATAAGCGTCTGGCGATCGAGGCGGGGGAAGACCCGGTCAACAATCCCATTGAATATATACTGGAATGTATCAAAACGATTTATTCCATCAACCACAAAAACGGCGCGATCCGACGCGTCAACGTAAACATTGCGGCCACCACGGTGGAAGAGTACCGTATGCTTAAGAAAGCGGGCATCGGCACGTATATTCTTTTTCAGGAGACTTACCACAAGGAGAGCTACTTAAAACTGCACCCCACCGGGCCGAAACATGACTATAATTATCATACGGAGGCCATGGACCGCGCCATGGACGGCGGGATTGACGATGTAGGGCTTGGCGTGCTCTTCGGGCTGGAATTGTATAAGTACGAGTTCGCGGGGCTGCTCATGCACGCGCAGCATTTGGAAGCTGTCCACGGAGTAGGCCCACATACCATCAGCGTGCCGCGCATCAAGCGCGCGGATGACATTGATCCGACCGCCTTTGACAACGGCATCGACGATGAGACTTTTGCCAAGCTGTGCGCGCTGATCCGCATAGCCGTTCCCTATACGGGCATGATTATCTCCACAAGAGAGAGTCAGGCGGTGCGGGAGAAGGTGATCCGTCTGGGCGTGTCCCAGATTTCCGGTGCGTCCAGAACATCCGTGGGCGGTTATGCGGAGGAAGTAAGACCCACCGACACGGAGCAGTTCGACGTGTCTGACCAGCGGACGCTGGATGAGGTCGTGAAGTGGCTTATGGAGCTTGGTTATATTCCCTCCTTCTGTACGGCCTGCTATCGTGAGGGCAGGACGGGCGACCGCTTTATGAGCCTGTGCAAGACGGGACAGATTCAGAACTGCTGTCACCCTAACGCGCTGATGACATTGAAGGAGTATCTGATGGACTACGCCTCAGAGGAGACGAAAGCCATCGGCGAGGCATTGATTCAGGCGGAACTTGAGAACATTCCGAAGGAGCAGGTGCGGGAGATCGCCAAGGACCATCTGGCGAGGATCGAGGAAGGGATCAGAGATTTTCGGTTTTGACAGTTCAGCCGGACCCAATTTCGGACAGCCTATGCTTGCATAAGGCGGGCAGAGGAAGGTCTGAGGGGACGTCTGGCAGGCAGGAAAAGCAGACGCAAAGCGGCCAAGAGCGCAGGATACGCGATTTTTCGAATGGGTGTGTGCCAAACGTCAGAGGACAGAAAGGGAAACGCATATGGGTATGAATAACACCCCTGCGGGGGAGAGGGTGCATATCGGGTTTTTTGGAAGGCGCAATGCGGGTAAGTCCAGTCTGCTCAACGCGGTGACGGGACAGGAGCTTGCGGTGGTGTCGGAGATTGGCGGAACCACCACCGATCCTGTGTATAAGGCGATGGAGCTTTTGCCGCTTGGGCCTGTTATGCTGATCGATACGCCGGGCTTCGATGACGAGGGGACACTTGGGGAACAGCGCGTGAAAAGGACAAAGCAGGTGCTCGAAAAGACGGATATCGCGGTTTTGGCGGTGGATGCCGGGGAAGGAATGAGGGCTTGCGATGAGGAGCTGGTTTCGCTGTTCGAGGAGCGGGAGATTCCGTTTGTGATAGCCTGCACCAAGGCCGATCTAACGGACGGATGCCAGACGAAACCGGACCCGGAGCAAAGCCGTGTGGATTTGCGGACTGGCGGCTGGCCGGAAAAGCCGGATGAGAATAAAATAGTAGATGTTATGCATGTGAGCGCGGTCACAGGGGCGGGCGTTCGTGAATTGAAGGAAAGGCTGGCGGCGATGCTGCCGGATAAAGTAGAACGCCGTCTTGTGGCGGATCTGGTCAAACCGCTTGATGTTGTGGTGCTGGTAGTTCCTATCGATTCCGCGGCGCCCAAGGGAAGATTGATCCTGCCCCAGCAGCAGACGATACGGGATCTGCTGGAGGCGGGGGCGGTTCCGGTGACAGTGCGGGAGACAGAGCTTAAAGAAGCGCTTACCAAACTTTCGGAGAAGCCTGCGCTCGTCATTACGGACAGTCAGGCATTTGAGGAGGTGGCGGCCATCGTGCCGGAGGATATTCCGCTTACTTCCTTCTCCATACTGATGGCGCGGTATAAAGGTTTTCTGAAAATCGCGGCGGAGGGCGTGCGTGCCATCGACGGCCTGAAGAACGGCGACAGGGTACTGATTGCCGAGGGCTGTACCCACCATAGACAGTGCGACGATATCGGGACGGTGAAAATCCCACGTTTCCTGAAAAAATACACGGGAAAGGATATCGTCATAGAGACATCGTCGGGTACGGGCTTTCCGGAGGATCTGACGCCTTACGCGCTGGTGATTCACTGCGGGGGATGTATGTTAAACGAGAGGGAGGTTTTGCGGCGGATGCGCTTTGCGAAAGCGCAGGGCGTTCCGGTGACAAACTATGGCATTGCTATTGCGCAGATGAAAGGGATTCTTGCAAGGAGCGTTGCTCCTGTGGCGGAAATAGATTCGGAAACGGCGTTTACAGAGAGGTTGGATTAACATGTACACATTTGACGGAAGAATACGTTACAGCGAGGTGGGAGAGGACGGGCTTCTAACAATGCAGTCCCTATTAGACTATTTTCAGGACTGTTCTACCTTTCAATCCGAGGACATAGGGCTGGGGCTGGAATATATGGATAAAATCGGGCAGGTGTGGCTTCTGTCCGCTTGGCAGATCTGCATTGGGCGGTATCCGAAGTACGGCGAGCGCGTTGTGGTCGGCACGGCCCCTTACGAGTTCCGCGGCTTTATGGGACTTCGCAATTTCCTGATGCGGACGAAAGAGGGAGAGGCGCTGGCTTGGGCCAATTCGATCTGGACGCTGATGGACAGGGAGAAGATGCGCCCGGTCAAACCGAATGCGGATATGCAGGCGGGATATGCGCCGGAGGAAAAATACCCGATGGACTATGCGCCAAGAAAGATCACAATGCCTGCGGATGGTCGGCCGGTGGAGGCATTCACGGTGAAACACCACCACCTTGACACAAACCACCACGTCAATAACGGACAATACGTGCGCATGGCCATGGACTGCATTCCGGGCGGGTTCCGGATCAGCCAGCTCCGCGCGGAGTATAAGAGCCAGGCGGTGCTTGGGGATGAGATTTTTCCCGTGACGGCCGCAGCAGAGAACGGAAAGCTCTACACAGTCTCCCTAAATGGAGCTGACGGCAGTCCATACTGTATTGTAGAGTTTACCTCACCAGCTCAGCCAGACCTCGACTGAGGGCCAAAACGTGCCAGCACGGTTTTGGCGGGAAGGAAGAGGACTGAGGGAGCGCCATCTTATGAGCAAAAAGAGCTGCGAAGCAGCGGAAAGCGCTGTAGGCGCGATTTTGCGAATGGCGCGTGCTGAGCGTGCGAGGCAAGATCGGACTGAGGGCCAAAACGTGCCAGCACGGTTTTGGCGGGAAGGAAGATAGTATTTGTAAAAGAAACGGAGATAAAGATGATTCAATTAGGTGAAATACAGACGTTAAAGATTGTAAAACAGGTAGAGTTCGGCGTTTATCTGTATGACGGGATGAATGCGGAGGAGCGGGTGCTTCTGCCGAAAAAACAGGTGCCGGAGGGCGCGGCAAACGGCGATGAAGTGGAGGTTTTCTTATACCGCGACTCCAAGGACAGAATGATTGCGACCACAAACAGGCCGAAGATCACCCTGCACGGGGTGGAGAGACTGCGGGTGGTGCAGGTGGGAAAGATCGGCGCGTTTCTTGACTGGGGGCTGGAGAAGGATCTGCTTCTGCCTTTTAAGGAGCAGACAAGAAGAGTGTCCGCCGGGGAGGAGTGTCTTGCCGCGCTCTATATTGACAAGTCCGACAGGCTCTGCGCTACCATGAACGTGTATCCTTATCTGCAAAATAACAGCAGTTATAAAAAAGATGATCGTGTCAGCGGCACCGTTTATGAGATCAGTCCCAATTTCGGCGCGTTTGTGGCGGTGGACGATCGGTATTCGGGGCTGATCCCGAAGAAGGAGCTGTACGGGAATGTGGCGGTAGGAGATACCGTAAATGCCCGTGTTACGGCGGTAAAGGAGGACGGAAAGCTGGATCTGAGCATACGCGAAAAGGCGTATCTGCAGATTGCGGGGGACGCGGAGAAGGTGATGCAGACGATCGACAGCTTTGGCGGGACGCTGCCTTTTAACGATAAGGCGTCGCCGGAGGTAATCCGCAGAGAGATGCAGATGAGCAAAAACGAGTTTAAACGGGCAGTGGGAAATTTGTTAAAAGCGGGTAAGATTACGATAACGGAGAAAGCGATAAAACGCAATGACGAGTAAAAGAGCGAATTGGTTATTTCTGACTATCATACTGGTGCATTTCGGGGTGGTGGCATTTCTGATTTTTGGCGGGCCGCGTCTGCCGGACAGCCTTGTACTGAATTTTTTGCTGAGTCAGGGGATTTTGGTCGTGCCTACCCTGATCTTTCTGCTTGTCTTTGAACGAAGGGACATGGCGCGGATGTCTGGCATGCCGATGCCCGGTGCGCCGTATGCGTCGGGTATGCCGCGGCCGTTCGAGGCGGCCGGATTTCATAAGGTGAAAATTTCTACCCTTCTGATGATTACCCTGTGTACGTTTTTGTTTATGCCGCTTGTCACGGTGCTCAATATATTGACTATGTTTTTCGCGGACAACGCGGTGGCGGCTCTGGAAGGGGATATCGTAAGTACGCCTTTTCCGGCAATGCTTTTTATGATTGGAATATTCGGGCCTTTTTGTGAAGAGTTTGTTTTTCGGGGCGTGATATACAGAAGCTATAGAAGAAGCGGGGAGTGGACGAATGGCATGTGCCATAAAAAGCTGCGTGATAACGGCTTATCGGCGGTTCTTTTGTCTTCGCTTCTGTTTGGTCTGATGCATATGAATTTCAATCAGGCGGTTTATGCCTTTGCGATCGGCGTAATACTGGTGCTGCTGGTGGAGGCGGCGGGGAGCCTGTGGGCTTCTATTTTCTGCCATATGTTTTTTAATTCCTGTCAGGTCGTGCTGATGTATGTATCTGAAAGCATTTTAAACAGTGTGTACGGGCAGGCCGCGAATGAAACGGCGGCGAAGTTGTCCACGCAGGAGCTCTTGTCGGCGCTCTCCGTATATCTGGTGATCGCGGCTGTCACAACGCCCATTGCCGGATGCGTGATCGCGTGGATTGCAAAGAACGAAGGGCGGCAGGAGGCGCTTAGAGCGCTGTTGCGGCGGGGTGGACGCGTACCGCAGACGAACATACCACGGCCGATGCCGCCGAACGTGGCGCAATCGGGCGTATCGCGGCCGCAGAGAGAGTCATATGCGAACGCACCGCATCCGGAGACGGTGAATGTGTCGTATCCGAACATGCCGCCGCAGCCAGTGCAGTGGAGCGCGCCGGAGCCGCCTCATGCGGATTATCTTCTGAGCGTGCCGCTTATTATCGCGATTGTGCTTTGTCTGGGGTATATGAGTTTGGAGCTGCTTCTTCTATAGGGGAGTTTTTTAGGAGCCTTTCGGCGTACACAAAGAGCTCGGCATGCATGATCCAGTCTGTCGTGCTTTCTGGCTCTGCTTATGAACGCAAAAAGGGGGTGCCGCTTAACCATCTAAATTTGATGATTTTGCGACACCCTCTTTCGCTTAGACTGTCATATCAAAGTTTCCGCCGATATGGGGATTGACGGACAGTTCCATTGCCGCCGCGTCCATCATGCCGACAACCTGACTGCCTGTGGTTTCTGCCTGATCCAAAGATTTGGCAAGCATTGCTACGCCGAAGGCGTCATTTGTTTTGGCGGTGGACATGGCCATAGATAATCCTGCAATATCCATAACAATCACCAACCTTTCTTCAATACTCATTTTATCATATCATCGCCGACGGTAACAATATGCAATTTTAACAATGCCGTGAAATCCTTTATATCGTCAAAAATCTTAAAAAATACACAAAAAATTCACGAATGCAGGTAGATTTTTTTGTAAATATAGATTAAAATAGAACCTAGCTTTTGCTCTTTCAGAAATTATGGGGCTGAAAGGCATGGTGAATTGTTACGAAACATAAGAGGGGTGGGGGAATGATTTCAAATCAGATATTGCAAAACACGATTGAAGGTCTGAAAGCGATCGCCAGAGTGGAGCTTTGTGTCATGGACGTGGACGGGAAGGCCGCGGCTATGACGATGGAGGAGATGGAGCGGTGTGCCGGAGCTGCCGCGGAGTTCGCAGGATCTCCGGCCGATTCACAGGAGATTCAGGGGTACCAGTATTTTAAAATATTTGATGAGCAGCAACTGGAGTATATTCTGGTGGCAGGCGGCGTGGGCGAAGACGTATACATGGTCGGTAAAATGGTGGCGTTTCAGATACAAAACCTGCTGATTGCCTACAAGGAGCGGTTTGATAAGGATAATTTTGTGAAAAATCTGCTTCTCGACAACCTGCTTCTGGTGGATATATACAGCCGCGCGAAGAAGTTACATATACAGACTGACGTCAGGCGGGTGGCGCTCATTGTGGAGACGGACAATGTCAAGGATTGTAATGCCCTTGAGAGTGTGCGCGCTTATTTTGGCGTGAACAATAAAGATTTTATCACTGCCGTAGACGAAAATAACGTCATTGTAGTGAAAGATCTGTCCGAAGATGACAGCCCGCGTGAGATTGAACGGTGCGCGGCAGCAGTGGCGGCGTATTTGCGCAAGGAGAGTTTTAAGAACGTCCGCATTGCCTACGGTACGGTGGTAAACGAGATCAAAGGTGTGAGCAGCTCCTATAAAGAGGCGAAAATGGCGTTGGATGTGGGAAAAATTTTCTTTGGCGAGCGCGATGTCATCGCTTACAGTGAGCTTGGCATCGGACGGCTGATCTACCAGCTTCCGATTCCCTTGTGCAAGATGTTTATCAAGGAGATTTTTGACGGCAAAAGCCCCGACGAGTTCGACGAGGAGACGCTTGTCACCATCAATAAGTTTTTCGAAAACTCCCTGAACGTGTCGGAGACTTCCAGACAGCTTTTTATCCACAGAAATACGCTGGTTTACCGTCTGGATAAGCTGCAGAAGAGTACAGGGCTTGACCTGCGTGTGTTTGAGGACGCCATCACGTTTAAGATTGCATTGATGGTCGTAAAATATATGAAATATATGGAGTCGTTTGAGTTTTAGGGGAAGTTAATGCGCTTTCATAGCGCGAAAAGAACTTCTAAAGACGTCCCGCCATAGGACGGAACGCCAAGAAGTTCTAAGTTTCGCGCAGGAGAATGCCAAAGAACGGGCATTCTCCGACAGGCAAATAAAAATTTAGGAGTGAAAAAACGTGGCAGTAAAAAAGAAAAGAAAAGCCCCCGCGGTGGAAAATGAGATCATCAACCTGACGAATGTGAGCAAGGCTTACTCGACCGGTGCACCGGCTTTAAAAGATGTGAACCTTCATATCAGCAGGGGAGAGTTTGTCTTTATCGTGGGTGACAGCGGATCGGGGAAATCTACCCTGATAAAGCTTCTTTTGCGGGAGCTGACGATCACCAGCGGCTACATCAATGTGATGGGCTATGACCTTTCCAAGATCAAACACAGGAAAATCCCGAAATTCAGGAGAAATCTGGGGATTGTGTTTCAGGACTTCCGCCTTTTGAAGGACAGGAATGTCTATGAGAATGTTGCCTTTGCACAGCGCATTATTCAGAAATCAAATAAGGAGATCAAGAAAAACGTGCCCAGTATTCTGGCCATCGTAGGTCTTGCGGGCAAGTATAAGGCGAAGCCCAGACAGCTTTCCGGCGGTGAGCAGCAGAGAGTGGCGCTTGCGCGCGCGCTTGTGAACCAGCCCACGATTCTGCTGGCGGACGAGCCTACGGGTAATCTGGACCCGAAAAATTCATGGGAAATCATGAAACTTTTGGAGCAGATCAATGAAAACGGAACGACTGTTATCGTTGTTACCCATAACCGTGAAATAGTGAACGCGATGCAGAAGCGCGTAGTAACCCTGCGCCGCGGCGTCATTATCAGCGACGAGGAAAAGGGAGGGTACATCGATGAGGATTAGTACATTTTTCTATACGCTCAAGCAAGGCTTCCGCAATATTTTCCGCAATAAGCTCTTTTCGCTGGCATCCATAGCGACCATTGCGGCCTGCCTTTTTCTTTTCGGTATATTTTACGCTGTTTTGGCAAACTTCCAGCATATTGTGAAGAACGCGGAAGAGGGCGTCTCGGTCTGGGTTTTCTTTGATGAGGGCATAGAGGACATCAGGATTCAGCAGATCGGCGATATGATTGCGAAGCGGCCCGAGGTGGCGAAGATGGACTTTATCTCCGCGCAGGAAGCGTGGGAGAGTTTCCGGGATGAGTATCTTGGCGAGTACGGCGACGGTTTCACGGAGAATCCGCTGGAAAGCTCCGCCAACTATCAAGTATATTTGAACGATGTGTCCATGCAGTCCGCACTGGTGACGTATCTGGAGTCCATTGACGGTGTGCGGATGGTCAACCGTTCGGAGCTGGTGGCGACCACTCTGACCGGAATTAACGCGCTGATTGCCTACGTCTCCGTGGGTATCATTGCGATTCTTCTGGCGGTGTCCATCTTCCTGATCAGCAATACCGTGGCGATCGGTATTTCTGTCCGCAAGGAGGAAATCAATATTATGAAATATATTGGCGCTACCGACTTTTTCGTCCGTTCTCCATTCGTGGTGGAAGGCATTATGATCGGACTGATCGGCGCGGCGATGCCGCTTGGCTTCATTTATACCATTTACAACGTAGTTTTGTCTTATGTGACGGATCGCTTTCCGCAGCTTACTTCCCTCCTGAGCTTCGTGCCGGTGGGTGAAGTCTTTCATGTGCTCGTGCCCATATCTCTGGGACTTGGTGTGGGCATTGGTTTTCTGGGAAGTATCGTGACGGTGAGAAGACATTTGAGAGTTTGATAGTCTGACTAAATAGGGGTTACAGCTTGAAGAGAGAAATACGGAAGAAGTTTAAAAGAATAGCGGGTGTTACCTTATGCCTCGCGCTCGTGCTTTCCTGCGCCGTGCCGGGACCTTCCGTGCAGGCGGTTACCAGTGAGAGCATCCGCGAGAAGGAGCGGGAAATCGAGAAGGCGAAGGAGCAGGTTTCCGGCTTGAAGAGCAGCTTAACTGATGTGGAGAAGCTGAAAAAGGAGCTGGAGCAGTCGAAAAACGATCTGACGGCCTTTGTACAGCAGTTAGACGGGCAGCTTGCTGACATACAGGAGAACATAAAGCAATATAATACAATGATCAGCGAGAAAGAGAAAGAGATTGAGGAGACGGCGCGTGATCTGGACGAGGCGCTGGCCAGACAGGAGCAGCAGTACGAGGCCATGAAGAAGCGCATCCAGTTTATGTATGAGCGCAGCGACTCTTTCTATATGGAAACGCTTTTCGGTTCCAACAGCATTGCGGGGATTGTGAACCGCGCCGACTATATCGAGGCGCTGTCCCGCTACGACAGAGATAAGCTGAATGAGTATGTGGAGACGCGCAAGTATGTGGAGCTTTGCAAGGAAGAGCTGGAGGTGGAGAAACAACTTCTGGACGAGGCCAAAGAGGCGGTAGAGCAGGAGGAAGCCAACGTCAACAGCCTGATCGGGGAGAAAGAAGCCCAGATTGTTTCCGTCAGTGGAGATATCGCCAATAAAGAGGCGGCTATCAAAGAATATGAGGACATGATTGCGCAGGAGAACGCCGAGATCGCCGCGCTGGAAAAGGCAGTGGCGGAGGAGAAGGCAAGACTGGAGGCGGAGAACGCAAAGGCGAGAGTTTATAACGGCGGTATGTTTGCGTGGCCCTGTCCGAGTTACAAGCGGATCTCCGATGAGTATGGCAACCGCATTCACCCTATTCTTGGTACGCAGCAGTTCCATAATGGACTGGATATGGCAGCGGCTTCCGGCAGCGCCATATTGGCAGCTTACGACGGTGATGTGGTGGCAGCGGCCTACAGCAGCAGTATGGGCAATTATATTATGATCGATCACGGCAGCGGACTTTATACCATTTATATGCACTGCTCCGCGCTGTATGTTTCCAAGGGGCAGACCGTTTCCAAAGGGCAGAATATTGCGGCGGTAGGATCGACAGGCCGTTCCACCGGCCCGCATCTGCATTTCAGCGTGCGCCTGAACGGAAGCTACGTCAGCCCATGGAACTACTTGAAATAGCATTGAGTCCATGCAGTACGGCTCAAAACAGAATGATGAAAGCTTGCTTTCAGCAGGCTGATTTTGAGCCGGACTATACGGCGAAAGCCGTACATGAGCGAAATTGACTCGAAGAGGCAATTTGCGAATGGCATGGACGGGGTAAAATGATGAGGAGATGACCTGATTTGGATTCAAGAAACAATAACAATCGTTATTATAATGACTATCCCTATCCGGGGGACGGCCGCCAGACCAATCCCTATTATAATAGCGGTAATAACGGCGGCTCGGGTTTCTATAACGGCGGTTTGGCCCCGCAGCAGCCTTCTCAGCCGGGGGGTGGCAGTGGCGGCGGCAGCTTCCTGCTCGGAATGGTGCTGGGCGTTTTTCTTACAACGCTGATCTGCGGCTTCGTAT
Source organism: uncultured Lachnospiraceae bacterium (assembly GCA_949076555.1). GTDB lineage: Bacteria > Bacillota > Clostridia > Lachnospirales > Lachnospiraceae > UBA3282. Next base: position 15,513 of record CARUOB010000058.1, read on the forward strand.
TTGTGGGCATGAAAGTTTATGAAGCGGTGGACAGCAAGAACGTAGCGAAAAAGGGAACTGCGACCAGCATTGTCAGCGAGGAAACAGATAAAAAGCTCGAAGCGATCGAGGACGTGATCGACGAGTATTATTATCAGGATGCGGATATCGATGTGGATACCATGACTGAAGGTATGTATAAGGGGATGGTAAATGCCCTTGGCGATCCTTATTCCGTCTATTACACGGAGGAGGAGTGGAATGACCTGATGCAGGAGACGGCCGGTATCTACTATGGCATCGGTGCGTATCTGATGATCGATCCCAGCACGAGGCTTGGGAAAATATCGGGTGTTATAGAAAACACCCCCGCGGAGGAGGCGGGACTGCGTGCAGACGACCTGCTTTACCTCGTGGATGGCGAGAGTACCATGGGCCTGGAACTTTCCGAGATTGTGTCCCGCATAAAGGGAGAGGAGGGCACAAAAGTCCACCTTACCATCTACCGGGAGGGGGAAGCGGACTATCTGGAAATAGACGTGGAACGGCGGCAGATCGAGGCGCCCACGGTCAAGTATGAGATACTTGAAAATGACATCGGATACATTCAGATTACCGAGTTCGATGATGTGACCACCGATCAGTTTACCGAGGCTCTGGCCGTGATTAAGGGTTCCGGCGCAAAGGGGCTTGTTCTTGACCTGCGGGGAAATCCCGGCGGCAGTCTGAACGTGGTGGTGGATATCGCCAGACAAATCCTGCCAAAGGGACTGATTGTCTACACCGAGGATAAGTACGGTGAGCGCGACGAGTATACATGTGACGGCGAAAATGAGCTGGATATGCCGCTTGTGGTGCTAGTAAACGGCAATTCAGCCAGCGCGTCCGAGATTTTGGCGGGGGCGATCAAGGATTATGACAAAGGAACTCTGGTGGGGACGACTACCTTTGGCAAGGGCATTGTCCAGCGGGTACTGCCACTGACTGACGGTACGGCGCTGAAACTTACGATCAGCGCGTACTATACGCCAAAAGGCAACAATATCCATGGGGTCGGCATCGAGCCGGACGTGGTATGCGAGTTCGACGGTGACGCTTACTATGATAAGGATGTGGATAACCAGTTGGAAAAAGCACTCGAGGTGCTGGGGGAGTAGTGTGATATGGAGGCAAAAATAAAGGATTATCTTTATAAACACCGCGCTGCGCTGCTTTCGTGCATCCCGGCGCTGGTTATTTTTCTGCTTGCGACATACAGGCTGCCTGAGACAGGGCAGCCCATCCTGTTTAACGATGAGATCGGTTACTGGTCAAACAGCGCCTTTTTTCTGGGGATGGACTGGACGTCGGTGACGGGGAAGATCAATTATTATGCGTATGGATACAGTCTTCTTCTGATGCCTTTGCAGGTGATGGATGGGCTGTTTGGATGGGGTTGGGAGACGCTGTATCACGCGGCGGTGGTGCTGAACGGTCTGTTTCTTGTGATGAGCTATGGGATTGCGTTGAAACTTACCAAGCGCTATCTGCACGGAATGAACGGCGTTGTCCGGACGGCGGCCTGCTTTGTCGTATGCACTTACTCCGCATATCTCGTCTATGCGCATATTGGCTGGACAGAGTGTACGCTGCTGTTTTTTTTCTGGCTGTTTCTTTATGTGATGATGCGGGTTACCGATCGGCCGACAGTGGCGAACCATATTGCACTGGCGGTGAATGCGTTCTACCTCTATATGGTGCATCAGCGTTCGCTGGGGATTGTGGTGACGGCGGTTCTGGTCGTGCTCTGTATGCGGATTTTGCGCAAAAACCGCATGAGGGACACGGCGGCATTTTTGGGAAGCATGTATCTGTGCGGCCTCGTTCATGGTGCGGTCAAGTGGAATTTGCAGCATGTGAATTATCTGGGCGAGGAACCGGCGGCTTTTCAGGTGGTTGTGGGACATGCTTTTACGGGAACGGCGAAGCTGCTCTTTGCGGCAGGGCTTGTGCTGCTGTTGCTTTTGTACCTGATAGAGAAAAGAAAGTATAAAATTGTGTTTGCGCTTTTCGCTGTGGGAATCCTGCTTGCGGCCGGACTGCTTTACGGAAGAGACAGTGGAGGCGGGGCGGAAAGCGCTGTGGTGGCGGATGCGGCGGCAGGTGCGGACGGTGAAGTCGTAGATGTACGCATCTCGGTGAATGACTTTTCTGGTCAATGGGGAGTGGTGCGCAACCTTATTACAGTGAATGGCTTGATCCGTCTGGGAATCAGCGTTGTAGGGAAATGGTTCTATCTGGCTTCGGCTACAGGCTTCGTGATTTGTTGGGGGATTGCGGGACTGTTTAAAAATGTGTGTATTCTGTGCAGGGACGGGGTGCTTTGGGTGTACCGGATATGCAGACGAAAGGGAGAAACACCCGAACAGACGGAGGAAAAGGAGGCGCTGCTGTGCGAGAGAATCTGGCTGCTCGGCATGTTTGCAGCTTGGTTTTCCACGTTCATGATCAGTGCAATCTATAAAGAGGGCTTCTATAAAAACGATGACCTTTTTAACGGCAGATATGCCGAGTTTACGATCGGTTTTTTGCTGTTGTATGGTTTAAACTGCCTTATTAATGACAAAAAATGGGTGCGCAAGCTGGTGCTGTGTGTGGTATTATATATCGCAGCAGGGCATTTGTGTCAGTATGCGATCGACGAGGTCGGCCGGACGGAATTTGAACTGGCGCACTGCGTCATGTTCGGGCGGATGGTCTGGAACTACGAGGTGCCGATTGGCAAGGTGCGGGTGGTGGAAGATCATATCTTTCCGCTTGCCATAGCCTTTTTCGCCGTACTGAAACCGTTGAGAGAGCGGTTCCCAAGAGTCGCGGCTGCAAGGGCAGTGCTGGCTATGGCGATTCCTTTCGTGGCATGGTCTTATCTGGGCAAGTCGATTGTGGACAATTATGTGGTCGTCAGGAATGAAAAGCAGGCGGAACCGCTGCCACAGTTTGCCACTTGGATAAATGTGCTGGACACGGGGGGAGGGAAGGAGATATACTATCTTCTGGATTCTGCAAACCAGAGACATGCCGGGGCGCTGCAATACATGCTGCAGGACAAGCCCGTCACAGTGACGTGGCTTGCGGATGTGCCTTTTACGGAAGATGCGTTCTATGTGGTGAAGCAGAATTACGTGGAGGAACAAAAGCTGCAGGAGAATTGTGTTATTGTCATGCATTCCCGGGGGTATATGCTTCTCATTAACAGAGATCAGGAGTTAATGGAAAGATGGAGGCCGTTTACAGATTGAGGAGGCTTGGGACGCTGCTGTAAATGAAGTGAGGGCAGGAGGCGGTTCGATGAAACTGATTATACAAATACCGTGCTATAATGAAGCGGAGACGCTGGAGATCGCGTTAAACGAGCTGCCGAAGCAGATTGACGGTGTGGATGAGATCGAGTATCTGATTATCAACGACGGCAGCGACGACGATACGGAGAAGGTGGCTCTGGAATGGGGTGTGCACTATATTGTGCACTTTAAACGCAATCTGGGACTGGCCAAGGGCTTTCTGGCCGGGATCGATCTGGCGCTGCGCCACGGGGCAGATATCATTGTCAACACGGACGCGGACAATCAATATTGCGGGGCGGATATTGAAAAGCTGATCCGGCCGATTCTGGATCGGGAGGCGGATATCGTGATCGGTGAGCGGCCCATCGAGGACAATGCGGAGTTTTCTTATGTCAAGAAAAAGCTGCAGCGGTTCGGCAGTTTTGTGGTGAGACTGGCATCCAAGACCGACATACCCGACGCGCCCAGCGGTTTCCGGGCCTACAGCCGGAAGGCGGCCATGCGTGTGAATGTACATAACGAGTATACCTACACGCTGGAAACTATCGTTCAGGCGGGCAGAAATAAGATGGCGATCACTTCGGTGCCCGTCAAGACGAATCCGGAACTTCGAAAGTCCAGGTTGATGCACTCCATTTTCGACTACGTAAAGAAGTCTATGCTGACGATCCTTCGGGCGGTATTGATGTACAGGCCCCTGCGTGTGTTCACTATTTTGGGGACAACCGCCATGGCGGGCGGCGTCGCGATCGGAATCAGGTTCATGATCTTCTTCTTTCAAGGAAATGGCGGCGGTCATACCCAGTCGTTGATTCTGGCGGCAATGCTGATTATCATTGGCAGTCAGACCTTTGTCACCGGACTGCAGGCGGATATCATATCGGCGAACCGCAAGCTTCTGGAAGACATTCAGTATCGTGTAAAGAAGCTGGAACTGGGATTATTAGATCCGGAGGGCAAGGCGATAGAGAAAGAAGGTGAGAAACAGGATTAGGTAATGTTTCAGCATTGTGATGTTTTTTTGTGCAGGAAAAGGACATTATGCACAAAAATGTATTTTTTCGAGGACAATGCTTGTGAAATCGGGAATAAAGTTTTATAATCAATGATAGTGTCAACAAATATCAAAAAAATAATTTAGTGGAGGAGAGAGACAATGAGAAGTGTGAAAAAGTTGCTTAAAAAAGCAATGGTGTTTACGCTGACAGCAGCAATGCTGGTCGGGACGCCGTTGACGGCATCTGCAGCGCCTCTTAACAGTGTGTACAGTATAACAG
>CARUOB010000059.1 GCA_949076555.1 uncultured Lachnospiraceae bacterium
GTTCCGAGATGGACATAGCGGCGGATGCCGTTCTCCTCTCTTCTCACAACAAGTGTTATTTTACTGTGGGTCTTAAGACCCACCAGTCCGTAAATGACATGGCAGCCTGCCTTTTCCAGCTTTCTCGCCCAGACAATGTTATTTTCCTCGTCAAACCTCGCCTTTAACTCCACGAGCACGGAAACCTGTTTGCCATTTTCCGCCGCCTGCTCCAAAGCCGCTATGATGGGGGAATTGCCGCTGACACGGTAAAGCGTCTGTTTGATGGCCAAAACCTCCGGATCTTTTGCCGCCTGTCTGATAAACCTTACCACCGGCTCAAAACTCTGGTAGGGATGATGCATCAGGATATCGCCTTCCCTGATCTTCGCAAACACATCCGCGTCCTCCGGCAGTTCCGGCACGGTCTGGGGCGGCAGATAGCTGTGCTCTTTCAGATGGTCGAACCCTTCCACCCCGTACAATTTCATCAGAAAGGTCAGATCCAGCGGCCCGCTGATGGCGTAAATATCCTCCTTCGGAATCGCCAGCTCCTCCCGGATCAGTTTGAGAAGGCGGCTGTCAATGCCCTCCTCCACCTCCAGACGGATCACCTGTCCCCACTGTCTCTTCTTGAGCTGCTTCTCGATCTCCTGTAAGAGATCTTCCGCCTCCTCCTCCTCAATCGTCAGATCGGCGTTTCGCATGATGCGGAAAGGATAGGTGCAGACAATATCGTAATTTAAGAAAAGTTTGTGTATGTTGCGCTCGATCACTTCCTCGAGCAGTATCAGTTTTCTCCCCTCCTCCGAGGGAATCTCCACCAGACGGGAGAGAACGCTTGGCACCTGCACGGTGGCAAACTCCAGCTCCCCTTCGCCGTTTTTCTTCGTCATCAAAGCCCCCAGATTTAGGGACTTATTGCGGATCAGCGGAAACGGGCGGGACGAATCCACCGCCATGGGCGTGAGCACCGGATATACATTGTCCGTAAAATAGCTGTCCACGTAGGCCGCCTCCCCCTTCGTCAGATCCTCATGATGGGTGATGATGCGAAGCCCGTTCACCGAAAGCTGCGGCAAAAGAGAGCGGTTGTAAGTATTGTACTGCTGATTCACAAGCTGATGGGTCTTTTCATTCACCCGCACAAGCTGCTCTGTCGCCGTCATGCCCGCAATGTCCCGCTTCTTATATCCCGCGTTCACCATATCTTTGAGGGACGCCACCCGCACCATAAAAAACTCGTCCAGATTAGACGCCGTGATACTTAAAAATTTCAGCCGTTCAAACAACGGCAGCTGTTTATCTCTCGCCTCCGCCAGCACTCTCTCATTAAAGAGCAGCCAGCTCAGCTCCCTGTTCGTGTAATACGCTTCATCCGAAAAATTTATCCCCTGTGCCATATCCCCATGGTCTCCTTCTTCCACCAAATATATACCACAATGATTCCGCTCTGCAAAATCTCAAATTCGCGCCTCTATCCGCGCTGTCTGATCACCGGACGGATGCTGTAAACCTCCTCAAAGAAATCGGAACGCTTAGTAAACAGCCCCTTTTCCAGTGTAATATCCACCGACTCCTCCACGGTAATGACAAGCTCCCGCTCCTTTAACACCGCTTTTACGTCCTTAAACTTCTGTTTATGGCTGCGGTCAAGCCCGTTTGCAACCTTCAGGATCGCCGTCAGCTTGGCGATCGTCAGATAGGCCTCCCTGTCAATCGTGATATTGCCGCCCATCACCTGCCAGTAGTCAAAATCCATATGATTGTACTTCACCACATTGGCCACGATCTCGCGCTCCGTATGGGAGAGGCCGATGATCTCCGTTGACATGATAATATTGTAAGAACACTCGCCCAGATTCACCAGACTGATATACTTGCCGCAGTCGTGCAAAAGTGTGGCGATCCGCAAAAGCAAACGCTCCCGCTTTCCAAGGCCATGCACCTTCTTCATGCTGTCAAAGATCGTCAGGGCGATTTTCTCAAGCGTCTCGCCGCGGCGCTTGCTGCCCATATAGCGCTTGCTTATGTTCTGCGCGCAGGCAATGATATCCTGCTCGAAATCATGCTCTTCTTTGATGATCTTATGCTTTTGCGCATATTCGTATGCCATGCCGTCACAGAGCGTCACGCCCGGCGCCCAGATCATCCCGGCGCCCATCATTTTGGCGATCCGGTTGATCAGAATCCCGGAAATATAGAGAAGCGGAATGTTTTCCTCCGGTATATCCAGCGCCTTCGACGCCTGCTGGCTCGACTTATTGCGGATTCGTTCCAAGAACTTTTCCACGGCGGGCGCTTCCACGCTGCTCTCCTCCAATCCCAGAACGTTCCGTCCTACAATGGCGGAAATATAGTCGTCCACCACGATGATGTTCTCGATCTGCCCGTCCTTCAAATACAGCTTTTTAAATAGCTGTATCTGGGAGTTCACCATCTCGTCCAAAATCACCTCGTACTGTCTGGGACTGATGTTCAGACGTCCGAGCTGATCCTGTAAACGCAGCACGCCCAGCCGCATATTCTGGGTGGTAACGAGCGTATCCTTGTCAAAAAGAGAAATCTGGATACTGCCGCCGCCGATATCCACAATGGCGGTTCCCTTTTCCACGATCTTGTGGAAGCGTCCTCTCGAAGCAATCGCCTTGTAATTGAGAAAACGCTGTTCCGAATTGCTGAGCACCTCGATGCGGATGCCCGTCCGCTGGGCGATCTGGTCCAGAACGATCATGGTATTTTCCGTCTCCCGGATCGCACTGGTGCCATAGGCGGTGTAATCGTCCACCCGGTAGCTTTTCATAATATCGTTGTAATCCCGCAGCACACGGGAAAGCTCGTCCACGCGGTCATAGCTTATCTTCCCCGTGGCGAAGGTATCCGTCCCCAGATCGATCCGGTGCCTGATATGGTCGATTTCCCGCAGACCGCTCTTAGACGAGATCTCAAATATTTTCATGCCAAGCTCATACGAACCCACGTCTATCGCCGCAAATGTTTTCATCTTCCCCTCCTGCAACTCCTTCTTCTGCATTCTCTCAAGCGAGACTTAGAACATCCAAGCCAGCTTGCCGACTTTGCGATACAGCCTTTGCTGTGAGCGATTAGATGTTCTTCTTGCTTGTGCCCAGCAGGAAATCAATAAACTGCTGCGCCGTCCTGCCGGAAAGACCGCCATGGGAAAGCTCCCATTTGTTCGCCAGAAGGAATAAGTCCTCGTCCGGCACCTTCAGCCCGTTTCTCTCCGCCAGCGTTTTTACGATCTGCTGGAACTGCTTTTTGTCCGGCGACCCGAAAAAGATGGTCACGCCGAAGCGGTAAACCAGAGACAATTTCTCCTGCACCGTATCTCCCGCATGCATGTCTTCGTCCCGCCTGTCCGCCTTGTCGCTGTAATTCTCCCGGATCAGATGCCGTCTGTTGGAGGTCGCGTAAATGAGCACGTTGACCGGCTTTTTCTCCAGCCCGCCCTCGATCAGCGCCTTTAAGTACTTGTATTCCACTTCGAAATCCTCGAAGCTCAAATCATCCATATAAATGATAAACTTGTAATTCCGGTTTTTGAGCTGTCCGATCACCTCGTTCAAATCCTGAAACTGATGCTTGTACAGTTCAATGATACGCAACCCCTTCTCATAGTATTCGTTGGCGATGGCTTTTACGCAGGAAGATTTCCCCGTCCCCGCGTCGCCAAACAGCAGACAGTTGTTCGCACGTCTTCCCGCCACAAAGGCCTCTGTATTCTCTCTAAGTTTCTGTTTGGGAATCTCGTACCCTACCAGATCGTCCAGATATACATGGGCGATGTTTCGTATCGGCACAATCCGCGCGCCCTCCTCCGTGTGCTCCACGCGGAAAGCCTTGTGCAGTCCCAGATCTCCCACCCCGTACTCCCTGTAGAATTGGGTGAGCGTCGCCTTCATGGCCGCAGCGCTGTCGTTTTTCACCAAATGCTGCGCCAGCGTACAGATCCGGTCGCGGATACGCCTGTTATAGATCTTACTGTCCGCCGAAGGCCCCTCGTAAGCAAGCACCACGGCGAACTCCGGCGCTTTCAGCACCACCATCATTTCCGTAAAATCATATTCAAAAAATTCTTTGAAAATAGCGATATCGTGCAGTACCAGCTCATTGATGCTGCCCTCCACCTCACCCCTCATCTCGCAGGCACAGCTATAGCTGTTTTCATTGTTCACCAGAAGATTCGTCAGGTAGCAGTGCCAGAGGTTCCCGTAAAACCCGTGATCCGCCGCCTGTTCGGAAAGCCTGTGCATACATCTGTAAAAGAGCGGCCTCGCCCTGCCGTCCCCGGAGCGGTAATGCTCCATCAGCCATACCACATCCCGCAGGATGTCACCGTCCGCAAATTCTTTATATATAATCAGTTCCTCTTCTCTCATCGTTACCCACCCTCATGATCAATAGTTTCCGAGTATTCTCAGGTTGCGCGCCTCGTCCCGCAGTCCCCGCAGGGCGTTCTTCACCGCGCTGTCCGCAAAATTCCCCTCAAAGTCGATAAAAAAGCGGTACTCCCAATTCCGGTCCTCGATGGGCCGGCTCTCGATCTTCGTCATGTTCAGATTATTGTAGATAAAGTGCGACAGCATGTGATAAAGGGACCCGCTCTCATGGGGCACCTCCAGACAAATGCTGATCTTACCCGCGTCCTTCTTAAATATCTTCTGACTGGTGACAATAATAAACCGGGTGGAATTGGTGTCCGACTGGTTCACGCCCCGCTCCAGAATGTCCAGCCCATAAATCCGGGCCGCCTGTTCGCTGGCGATGGCCGCCTGCGTCCTGTCCCCCTCCTCGCTCACCTTGCGGGCCGCAAAGGCGTTATTTTTCAGGCTCACCTGCCGCCAGTCCTCGTGCTCGTTCAAATATCTGGCGCTCTGCATGAGCGACTGTGGATGGGAGTACACCGTCTTAATCTGCGCAAGTTCCGTCCCCGGCAAACCCATCAGACAGTGCTCGATCTCTATGATCTGTTCCCCCACGATATAATTCTCAAACTCCGCCAGCAAATCATAAATTTCACTGACGATGCCCGCCGTGGAATTTTCAATAGGCAGCACCGCAAAGTCCGCGCTCCCCTCCTCTATGGCCGTCATGGCGTCCCGGAATGTCTCCACGTGGAAACTCTTCACCTGTTCTCCGAAATAGCGCAGCATCGCCATCTGGGAGTAAGCGCCCTCCGCTCCCTGAAAAACCACACGTGCACCTTCTGTCTCCAGCCTGTCCACCCCGATAAACGGAAGCCGCCCAAGCGTTCCTGCCTCCACCAGCTTTTTATACTGGAGCTTTCTGCTCATGGACATAATCTGTTCAAACAGTTCTTGCACACCGTGGGCATGAAAAGGGTCATGGGTGAGAGAACGCACCTTCTTAAGCTTCTCCTCCTCCCTGACCTTGTCAAACACTTTCTTCCCTGTCTCGATCTTGTAATCGGCCACCAGAGAGGAAATTGCCATGCGCTCCTCATAGAGCGCCACAATTTTTTCGTCGATCTCGTCAAGCTGCCCCCGCAGTTCCAGTAAATCCATTTTTCCTGTCCTTTCAATCATTTCGTTCAGCCCGGGCTGAACTGATAAGTAAAGTTTACCGCAATTTGTTCTTGATAGCAAGCGGCTTTCCAGATATAATAGTAATGTTACGAAGGCACTTTCCGGGGAGGGAAATCCAATGACAACGAAGCAAAAAAATATCCTGATCCTTTCTATAACAGCAGTTATTTTTCTTGTTCTGCTGCTGTTCGTTATTCTGAGCGGCCGTATTCCCATGAACGACGAATTTACCGTCGGAAACACGCCCGGAAATCTGAACAACGGCGGCTATTTCTGCGAGATGGACGGCCGGGTGTATTTCGCCAACGCCTACGACAATTATGCGCTCTACTCCATGAATCCGGATGAGACGGATCTGGTCAAATTTAACGAGGGCGCGGTCTCTTCCATCAATGCCGCCGGAAACTATCTCTACTACGCGCAGGTCAGCGGCGGCACAGGCTCGAGTTCGGGCGGCATCGGCAGCGCCGTGCGCATGGCCGGGATCTACCGGAGCAATCTGAAAGGAAAATCCGTGATCGGCTTAGACCGCTGCGATATCGTCAGTATGCAGCTGTGCGGAAACTACCTCTACTACGAAAAGTATGACAAGCAGATCGGCACCTCCTTGGACAAAGTGCGCATCGATAAAAAAGACAGACAGACCGTAGCGAAAGCGATTATCAATCCCAACTGCTACGTAAACGGCAAAATCTACTACAACGGCACGGCGGAAGATCATTACCTTCATGCCCTTGACGTCACCACGGACAAGGATGCCGTGGTCTGGCAGGGAAATATCTGGAATCCCATCCTTCAGGACGGTTACGTCTATTACATGGATGTGGGTGAAAATTACAGGCTTTGCCGCTATAATTTATCCAACAATATGGTGGAAGTTCTGACCAACGACCGCATCGATATGTTCAATGTCTACGGCAATTACATATACTATCAGGTCAGCTCCTCCAGCTCCCCCGCGCTCAAGCGGATGATGACCGACGGCAGTTCCCAGGAGCTTGTGCGGGAAGGCGTGTACCAGAACATCAACATCACTTCCGAGTATGTGTACTTTAACTCCTTCAACGAGGCAACCCCGGTGTATAAAACTTACACCTACGGCCCCATCAATGTGACCACCTTTGACGCCGCGAGGGAAGCGGCGATGGAAAATCTGAAATAACACAAAAAGGGACTGCCTTAGCAGTCCCTTTGCTTTGCTTCCGACACTTCTGATCGAAATGCGTCTCAATCTAATAACACATGTTTTTCTCCGTTTTGCTCCACCTGTGCAAGAAGCTCCAACACCGATTTCCCAAAGACAGGATGTCTCTCGCAGGGGGCAATCTGTGCGAGCGGCTTCAATACGAAGTCGCGGTTTCCCATATCCTTATGGGGAATGGTCAGTTTCTCCGTATCCATCACACATCCCTCGTAGAGAAGAATGTCCAGATCCAGCGTTCTCGGCCCCCAGCGTTCCTTCCGTTCTCTGGCCTCCGCTCTCTCAATCCCCTGTAATACTAAAAGAAGCTCCTCCGGCGAATACAGCGTCTCAACCGACAGCGCGCCGTTTAGATAATCCGCCTGCTCCACGCCGCCGTAGGGCGTTGTCTCCACCCAGTCCGAGACGCGCAGCACCCTGCACTTTTTATCCCCCAGCAGCGCGTCCACCGCCGCGCTTAAGTGCGCTCTCCGATCTCCGATATTGGAACCGCAGGCGATATAAACCCGCCGCCATCCTCTCGTGATCTTCACGGAAACCGAACCGAATGGAACCGTAATAGGCGCTTCCGGCTTCTTCACTTCCATGGTGACCTGCCTCACATAAGGAAACTGTAAAAGCAGCGCCTCCGACGCCTTTTCCGCCGCCGTCTCGATCAGCTTATACGTGTGCTCCGTAAGAAACGTATGCAGGAAACGGCAGACCACACCGTAATTCGTGGACAATCCCAGATCATCCGCCATGCCCGCCGCCCTGGTATCCGTATCCAGAACCACGCTGACATAGAAGTTCTGCCCTTTCTCGTTCTCCTGCTGGTATACCCCGTGATAGGCATATATCTGCAGATCTTCCACTATAATCTGATCCATCGCCAACCGGCTCCTTTCCCGCCCGGGTAAGGGGTTATTATATATCACCCGTTATCTGACCCCGTCTTAATTCTTATAACCGTCGCGTATCGCCTCCGTCATTTTAACGGCGCGCGCGTTCTCCTTCACATCGTGTACTCTCACAAACATAACACCCCGCTGTACACCGTAAACCGTAGTTACCAACGTCCCTTCTACGCGCTCGTTCACGGGAAGATCCAGTCCCATGCCCACCACAGACTTGCGGCTTGCACCGAGAAGCAGCGGATAGCCGAGGGAATGGAATTTTTGCAGATTGTCAATGATCTCTAAATTATTCTCATAGCTCTTGCCGTAACCGATACCGGGGTCCAGAATGATCTTGTCATAGGCGATTCCCTTGCTGCTTGCAAGCTCCAGGGAAGCCTCCAGATCCCAGAACATATCTTCAATCAGATTGTTATACTTAGAATCCTTACGGTTATGCGACAGACAGCAGGGAAGTCCGGACTCCGCAATCACCTGCGCCATATTTTCATCATATTTTAAGCCCCAGATGTCATTGATCATATCCACGCCTGCCGCGATACCAGCCTTCGCCACCTCGGATTTGTAGGTGTCCAGAGAAACCGGGACATTAAATCTGGATTTAATCGCCTCGATCACCGGCACAACCCGCTCTATCTCCTCCTGCACGGAAATCTGTGTGTAGCCGGGCCTTGTGGACTCCCCGCCCACATCCACAATATCCATACCATCTGTTATCATTTGTTCTACGTGATATAATGCCTGATCCAGCGCATTATACTTTCCTCCGTCAGAAAAAGAATCGGGTGTTACGTTGAGTATTCCCATCACATAAGCGTGTCCTTTTGTCCTGAAATCCCTCTGTCCTATCCTCATTTTCCTATCCTCCGTGTTCTTTATTGTATGGCTACTTATCCACAGGGTCCCACATTGCTAAATCCTGATTATACATTTTGTCTTCCTTGATCAAACGGAAGAACAACTCCTGCCACCTCGGGTCCTCCTGAAAACATCCTCTGGACGCCAGCGTCACTGTCCGGCTTCCCGGCTTCTCCACCCCGCGCATGGTCATACACAGATGCTCCGCCTCCAACATAACGATCGCTCCCTGCGGCTTTAGGTGTTCCATAACGGCCTCCACGATCTGCACGGTCATCTGCTCCTGAATCTGGGGCCTTCTGGCATAAACCTCCACCGCCCGCGCCAGCTTGCTTAATCCTACCACCTTTCCGTCTGGCAGATAGGCGATATGCGCCCTTCCGTAAAACGGCATCAGATGGTGTTCGCAAATAGAATAAAAGGTGATATTTTTTACCACAACAATCTCGTTGCTGGCCACGGCAAATGTCTTCGTCAGATACTCTCCCGCATTCTCTTCCATTCCCGCAAAAATTTCCCCGTACATACGGGCGATTCTTTCCGGCGTTTCCTGCAGGCCCTCTCTGTTCACATCCTCGCCGATGCCCTCTAAAAGCAGCCTGACCGCCTCTTCAATCTTTGTCTGATCTACCATGGGTATCTCTCCTAATTGTATCTCTGTGTCCGACTGTATCCATCAGTTCTCCCAGATAGGAAAGCGAGCCGAAAGCAACGATAACGGCATCCTTGTCCTTTCCCGTCAGCAGGTAAGCGATCTCCACCGCCTCCTGCACACTGTCCGCCGCCGTCACGGCCCTGTGATACTCTCTGGCCGTCTGCGCCAGCTCAAGCGCCGACAGCGCGCGCTCCTTAATGGGCGGCGTTACAGTGATTATATGGGACGCCAGTTCAAAGGTATACCGAATCACCTTGTCATATTCTTTGTCCCGTAACATCCCCATTATATAGATTATTTTTCTGTTTGTAAAATAAAACCTGATACTTTCCGCCAATTTTTTGGCGCCGTCCTCATTATGCGCACCGTCCGCGATAAAGAGCGGCCTTTTTGCGATCACATCGAATCTCCCGGGCCATTTCGTATTTAATAGTCCCTTCCGCAGCTTCTCTTCCGGCACCTTGAATCCACACCTTATAAGCGTAAGAACCGTCTCCACAGCCAAAACCGCGTTCTCAATCTGAACCTGTCCGAGCATGGAAATCTCCAGATCTTTATACTTATCGTAATCAAAACTCTGCTTCGTCACGCCGTACCTGATTCGCTTCGCGCGGGAAAGATCCGCCGTGAGAAACTTCGCCTTTTTGACAAGAGCCGACTGCCGCAGAACTTTCATCACTTCCGGGTCCTGTTTCACCGATATGGCATAACACTTGTTTTTTATAATCCCCGCTTTCGCAAACGCGATCTCCTCCAGGCTCTCCCCCAGAATATCCATGTGATCCATGCTGATGGAGGCAAAGACCGCCGCCAGCGTCGTACTCACCACATTTGTCGCGTCCAGCGCACCGCCAAGCCCTGTCTCCAGCACCACCAGATCACATTCCTTATCCAGAAAATATAAGAAAGCAACCGCTGTTTCCACTTCAAACAGGGTAGGATGCACCTCCCCCTGTGCTGCCAGCCGCTCCGCCGCCGCCTTCACAGGCTCCAGATACTTGCACAGACCCGCCTGCGTAATTTCGCGGCCGTTCACCTGAAACCGCTCCCTGTAATCTTTCACGGTGGGAGAAATATATCTGCCGACCCGGTATCCGGCCTCCTGCATGATGGTGGAGATATAGGCGAGCGTAGAACCCTTGCCGTTGGTTCCGGCAATATGTACAAACTTTAGTTTATCCTGCGGATCACCGAGCGCCGCACACAGCCTGCGCATACTGTCCAGTCCCATGACGCTGCCAAGGGGCCGCAATTCATCCACATACTGCATGGCTTCACGGTAGTTCATGGTTCCTCCCCTTCCCGCCCGGATTCTATCCCGCCGACCATAAAAGCGCGCTGCAATTTTCTGGCGCAGTCCGTCAGCCCAAACCGCGTATAACCGCGCCGAAACCGGGCAATACTGTCTCTATGAAAAAATTTTTGCACAACTTCATCCACTGCGGCCTGCTGGGGTGGTTTCTGGAAATCACCTTCACGGCCTTTCACGCCTTTCGCAGAAGGGAAATGAAACTCCCCGGCACAACTTCCGTCTGGATGTTTCCCATCTACGGTCTGGCGGCTTTCCTTGCTCCGGTGTGCCGCCTGCTTAAAAACCGCTCTCTGCTGTTTAGGGGGCTGACCTATACAGGACTGATCTTTACCGGAGAATTTCTCACCGGCATGTGGCTAAACCGCAGAGAGCTATGTCCGTGGAATTACGAGCGCTCCCGCTGGAATCTGGCCAAAGTGATCCGGCTCGATTTCGCTCCCGTCTGGTTTGCCACCGGGCTCCTCTTCGAGCGGCTCCTCCGGGAAAACGATCCTTCCCTGCGCCCGGACAGACCCCGGAAGTCTTAATCGGCGTCCATATCGATGTCGTCCGCATCGATATTCAAGGTGTTCATCGTGCGCCGCTTTCTTCTGGCCACCTCAGACGCGTGCAGGATATAATCCTTTATTTCCTTCGCGTGTTTAATGTGCTCCAAAAAAAGCTGGGGATGCGTATTGTCCCCCGTGTAGCACGCTACCGTGCCCAGACCGAAAATGCGCTCTATCAGACTGGTCTTTAATTCCACATCCTGAATCTTATATAGATAACAGTCGTTTTCTGTCGTGTTGAGCAGACCCGCATTGATGGTAACCACCCGCTCATTCACCGTATACTTCGTAAAGGTAAAGGGCAGTCCGAAAAACAGCCACCGTTTGCGCTCCACATACTCCCGTTCGACTTCCTTTTCCTCTATATCCCGCATTTCCTCTCTGTTTTCTTCCATGTTTTTTTCTCCTCCATCCCGGTTTTCGGAATCTCATATCTACGATTAGTGTACCACATTCACCCCTATTTCACAATCTTGACATTTTTTCCCTGAAATGCCACACCGTACTTAAAAATAGTTTTAACGCCCCTCGTCTTCATATCCGTATCGTATTTCCGGTCATTGATCTGCGCAAGCGCCGACTGCGCCAGCTCCTCCAACTGCGTTTCGTTGATATACTCCCTTTTTGCCTTCAATTCAATCAGAATACCCGGCCTGCTGTCATCCTTCGGCATAAGCTGGATATCAAAGCGGCCCTCTCCGGATTCTCTGTTCGACGTCAGATAATATCTGTCGTCAAAGAGGGCGCAGATCCCCAAAAACAGCCCGTGAAAAAACATCTCACCCGCCGTGTCAAAGCTGCTGGCAGACTGTAGAAGCAGCTTCTCTAAGCTCTTCTGCAGCGCCGTAATATCGTTGGCATAGACAGCTTCCTGAATGGAAACCGCAGACGACTGGGAAACGATGCCGTCCAGCTTTTGCAGAATTTCTTTGTTATATACAGCTTTAATTTCCCTGTTTGGCAAGGATACCTCCCCCATAAAATCCCCGCTTGGAGAAATGTCCACATTCTCTGCTTTCAGATACCCGGCCACCAGCAAAAAACTGTAGATCGTGGAATGGTTCTTCTGTATCTGCGGATAAATAACACCCGTATCTATTAAAGTTGTAAATTTTTCCCCCAAAAGCAGCTTTTCCAACCGCTCATAAATTTCCTCATCCGCCCCGGCGATCACTTCCGAAATGATCTCATTACTGCCCGTGGACTGCCAAAACGCTCTCGGCTTGCAGCCTATGCTGAAATAATTGATCACGGACCACGGGTTAAAAATCTCGGTATCACCAAAGCGATAGCCGTCATACCACTCGCAAAGCTCTGCAAGTTTATTCTCCGCACGGTAATAGGCCGCCATCCGCTCTACTTCCTCTTTGGTAAAGCCAAAATACTGACTGTACTTATCGTCTATGACGGAGTGGATGACCAGATTGTTAAGGCCGCTGAAAATACTCTCCTTGGCGACGCGCAGGATTCCCGTTAAAAACCCGTAAGCCAGATATTTGTTGTCTTTGAGTCCTCCCGAAAACAGATTCCTCATAAAATCTATGACCTGGTCATAAAATCTGTGCGTATGTCCCTGCTGGATCGGAATATCATATTCGTCAATAATGATAATCGCTTCCGTGCCGTGATGCCTGTAAAGCATTCTCGACAAAACCTCAAAGGCTCTCGACAGCGCGACGGCGTCCGTCTCTCCCGCGGCCGCCTCTCTATAATATTTTCTGTCCGCATCGCTGCATTTTTCCGACGCTTCCAGCTCCCCGTGGCGGACAAATTCATTGCCGATCACAGCCCTTAGCATCGCAAGGGTCTCTTCCCATGTATGAAATTTAATATCCTTAAAAGAAACGAAAATCACCGGATACTTTCCCTGATACGCCCGGTATTCCTCCCCGCAGTTCCAGATCCCTTTCCCCTGAAAATAGACGGAAGTATCCTCCTTCGTCCTCTCAAAAAAGGTCCGCAGCATGTCCATATTCAGGGTTTTCCCGAATCGGCGCGGCCTGGTGTACAGAGAAACCATAGGACGCTCGTCGAGAAAATCCTTAATAAGCATCGTCTTGTCGATATAATAATACTGTGTCGAAGCCAGACGGTATTCCGAAATGCCGATCGGCAGCGGCAGTCTTTTCACACCGTCCCCGTAACTGTCATCCTGTGCACGCTTCCTCCTGCCGTCCGCAGGCTTAACCGCATCCTCGGGAATCAGCCACGATTTTCCGCTCTTCACCGCGCCTGGGATTTTTCCGTCCCGGCACAGTCTGGTAACCCGTGTAGCCGAAATCCCCCACAATCCGGCTGTAGACTTTACATCGCGCATCATATCACCCCCATCATCTACAGTATACCCTTCTTTCGCAACAATAGCAATTGTTTCAGAACAATACGCATCATTTTTCGGAACAATGTATATCATTTTCAGAATAATATACATTCCTTTCAGAACAATATACACTCCTTTCAGAACAATATGTGTCCTTTTCAGAATAATATGTATTCCTTTTTCGAAATCATACATTATATTTTCGGAACACTATCCCTCTCCCGCATCGTCCTTTTATCCCACTTGCACACCCCTTTTCTTTGTGCTATGATATACAAAATATAGTAAGCAGACAGTAAACATACCACATCATAAGGAGGATGCCGCATGACCGCTAAAGATTGTATCGTAGGGCGCAGAAGTATACGCAAATTTAAGGCAGATGCCGTTTCCCACGAGCTTTTGTCCGAGATCGTCGAAACCGCTTCCTACGCACCGAGCTGGAAGCACACACAGATCACCCGCTACATTGCCGTAGAGGGCGCATTAAAGGAAAAGATCGCCAGGGAATGCACCACCTTGTATCCCCCTAACGGCGATATCATTGCTGCGGCTCCCGTACTGATGGCTGTCACCATTATCAAAAACCGCAGCGGTTATGAGCGCGACGGTTCATTCAGCACACCCCGCGGTGACGGCTGGCAGATGTACGATGCCGGTATCGCATCCCAAAGCCTCTGCCTTGCGGCATACGAACAGGGGCTTGGTTCCGTGATCCTTGGTCTTTTTGATCAGAGCGAAGTGGAAGCTCTGTTACAGATTCCCGAGGACAGAGAACTTGTGGCTCTCATTCCGATCGGTTATCCCGATGAGACGCCTGCTGCTCCCCGTCGTAAACCTGTGGAAGAATTGTTATCTTACATGTCATAAATGAAAAAATAGAAGAGAATTTTCTCTTCTATTTTTTTGGACCATACTGCAAAGGAGTGATACATCGTTATGAGACATTTAATGAACCCGCTTGATTTTTCCGTGGAGGAACTGGACAGACTGTTTGATCTGGCTAACAGAATCGAGAAAGACCCTGCAAGATACGCCCACGCCTGCGACGGCAAAAAACTGGCGACCTGCTTTTACGAACCGAGTACCCGCACGCGCTTAAGTTTTGAGGCTGCCATGCTGAATCTGGGCGGACAGGTTCTCGGCTTTTCCGACGCGGCTTCCTCTTCCGCCGCAAAAGGCGAAAGCGTCTCCGACACCATCCGCATCATCTCCTGCTATGCGGATATCTGCGCCATGCGCCACCCCAAGGAGGGCGCGCCCATGGTGGCGGCGGAACGCTCCGGCATTCCCGTCATCAACGCGGGAGACGGCGGCCACCAGCACCCCACCCAAACGCTGACGGATCTGCTCACCATCCGCTCCCTAAAAGGAAGACTCGGCAGCTTTACCATCGGCCTGTGCGGCGACCTGAAATTCGGAAGAACCGTACATTCCCTGATCAATGCCCTGATCCGCTACACCGATATCCGCTTTATCTTTATCTCCCCCGCGGAGTTGAAAGTGCCCGACTATATCACGGACATGCTGACAGAAAAGAACATTCCCTATGAGGAAGTCATACGTCTGGAAGACTGTATGCCGGATCTTGATCTCCTCTATATGACCAGAGTACAGAAGGAGCGTTTCTTCAACGAGGAGGACTATGTGCGCTTAAAAGACTTTTATATTCTGGACAAGACAAAGCTGTCTGCCGCCAAAGGGGACATGCTGGTTCTCCATCCCCTGCCACGGGTCAATGAAATTTCCGTGGAAGTGGACGACGATCCCCGCGCCGTCTATTTCAAACAGGCGCAGTACGGCGTCTATGTCCGCATGGCGCTGATCCTGACCCTGCTTGGCATCGAAAACTGAGTTTGGATAACAGTTGTTTTATAATAATCCTGACGAAAGCCGTTTTAAACCGCTGTCCCTTATATCCCATAGAATAGAGAAAGAAGGTATCGCCGTATGTTAAATGTAGGAAAAATCGAGGAAGGCTTCGTGCTCGACCATATTGAAGCGGGCAAAAGCCTTGAAATTTATCATCACCTGAAGCTGGACAAACTGGACTGCACGGTGGCGATCATTAAGAACGCCCGCAGCAACAAGATGGGGAAAAAGGATATCCTAAAGGTAGAATGTGATGTCAACACGCTAAACCTCGACATCCTTGCCGTGATTGACCACAACATCACCGTCAATGTCATCAAAGATGGAGAAATCGTGGATAAGAAAGAGCTTGTTCTCCCCCGCGAGATTCACAACGTACTGAAATGTAAAAATCCACGCTGTATCACTTCCATCGAGCAGGAGCTTCCGCACATCTTCGTGCTGGCGGACGAAGAGAAGGAAATCTACCGCTGTAAATACTGCGAAGAGAAGGCGGGCAATTCCTTTACGTGGTAAGCGCGTTTATAACAGTATACACCAATCAACGCATCATAAAAAATCGAGCGTCGGCACGCTCGATTCAGAGAATGCTTCGCATTCTCCTTGAATGTTTTACACTATCGCAATTTCCTATTATATAAAAAGAAGTCGTCTTTGTAATCACATCGACGACTTCTTTCTTCAGTTGATATTTCAGATACGCTGGACCGTCCTTAAAAGTGTTTCCCGCAGCATCAAACCTGCGCCACATCCTTCATGGAGAAGCTGATTCTTCCCATCTTATCCTTGCCAAGACATACCACCGTCACCTTGTCTCCAAGGGTGAGTACATCCTCCACGCGGTTGATTCTCTCCTTCGCGATCTTGGAAATGTGAACCATGCCTTCCTTGCCCGGCGCAAACTCGATGAACGCACCGAACTCCTTAATGCTCACTACGGTGCCCTGGAAGATCTGTCCCTCCTCAAAGTCCGTGGTAATCATCTTGATCATATCCACAGCCTTGTCCATCATCTCGTGATCCGTGCCGCATACGGAAACCTGTCCCTCGTCGTTGATATCGATCTTCACACCTGTGCGCGCAATGATCTCGTTGATGGTCTTGCCGCGCTGTCCAACCACATCGCCGATTTTTTCGGGATCAATCTGGATGGAAATGATCTTCGGCGCATAAGGGCCAACCTCCTTGCGGGGTGCGGCGATGGCGGGGCTCATGCAGTTTGCCATAATGAACTCTCTCGCCTCGCGGCATCTGCCGATCGCGCCTTCCACGATAGGCTTCGTCAGGCCGTGGATCTTGATATCCATCTGGATCGCCGTGATACCGTCATGGGTACCGGTTACCTTGAAGTCCATATCGCCGAAGAAGTCCTCAAGACCCTGAATATCAGTCAAAAGTACAAAATCATCGTCCGTGTCGCCCGTTACCAGACCGCAGGAGATACCTGCCACCATCTTCTTGATCGGCACGCCCGCCGCCATCAGGGACATGCAGGACGCACAGGTGGAAGCCATGGATGTGGAACCGTTGGACTCAAAGGTCTCCGACACGGTACGAATCGCATAAGGGAATTCCTCCTCGGAGGGAAGCACCGGCAAAAGCGCTCTCTCTGCAAGCGCGCCGTGGCCGATTTCTCTTCTGCCGGGACCTCTGCTCACCTTCGTCTCGCCCACAGAGTAGGACGGGAAATTGTAGTGGTGCATATATCTCTTGCCCGTGATATTCGGGTCTAAGCCGTCCACCTTCTGAATCTCCGAGAGAGGCGCCAGTGTACATACATTGCAGATCTGCGTCTGTCCTCTCGTAAACATGGCGGAACCATGCACTCTCGGAATGATATCCACCTCAGCCGCCAGCGGGCGGATCTGGTCTAACGCCCTGCCGTCAGGACGCTTGTGATCCTTTAAGATCATCTTGCGAACGGTCTTTTTCTGATACTGGTACACCGCCTCGCCAAGCACTGCCAGATAGTCCTCGTTCTCCGCGAAAGCCTCCTCCAGTCTCGCCGTGATATTTCTGATATTCTCCTCGCGCACCTGCTTCTCGTCGGTGAAGACAGCCGTCTCCATCTCCTCGGGCGTCACGATTTTTTTCATGTCCTCAAACATCTGCTCGGGAACCGCGCAGCTCTCATAAGTGTGCTTCGGCTTTCCTACCTCCGCCACGATCTGGTTGATAAACGCAATTAACGTCTGGTTGATCTCATGGGCCTTGTAGATCGCCTCGAGCACCTTCGCCTCGGGCACCTCGTTGGCGCCTGCCTCGATCATCATCACCTTCTCCGCCGTGGACGCCACCGTCATTTTCAGGTCACCCTTGTCCCACTGCTCCTGAGAGGGATTGACGATCAGCTCGCCGTCCACCATACCCATCTGCGTCATCGCGCAGGGCCCTGCAAAGGGGATGTCCGAGATACATGTGGCAATGGCCGTACCAATCATCGCCACCAGCTCAGGACGACAGGCAGGGTCCACGCTCATCACCAGATTGTTTAAGGTCACGTCATTGCGGTAGTCCTTCGGGAATAAAGGACGCATGGGGCGGTCGATCACGCGGCTTGTGAGAATCGCGTTCTCGGAGGGCTTGCCCTCTCTCTTGTTAAAGCCGCCAGGAATCTTGCCTACAGAATAAAACTTCTCCTCGTACTCCACACTGCATGGGAAGAAATCAATACCGTCCCTGGGTTTATCGGAGGCCGTCGCCGTGGATAACACGGTGGTCTCACCATACTGCATAAATGCGCAGCCGTTTGCCTGTTTGCCGACTCTGCCGATGTCTACCCGAAGGGTACGCCCGGCGAGTTCTAACGTGTAACTCTTGTACATAGTCTTCTCTCCTTCTTCTCTTCTACCTTTACTTTCCTCAGTTCATCTCACGCCCATTCGTAAAATCGCGCTTTCAGCGCTTTCCGCTGCTTCGCAGCTCTTTTTACTCATGTACGGGCGTTCCCTCAGACCATCGAGCACTCGCCGGATTCGTGCAAGCACAATCCGTCTCCACTCTCGGTCTGGATGAACTGTTATAACAGAAAAGCGGATTTAGGGTCGGACCTGCCAACCCTATCTCCGCTCATCATCCCACAATTATTTACGAAGTCCAAGTCTCTCGATCAGTGCACGATATCTCTCGATATCCTTCTCTTTCAGATAGCCGAGCAGGCCGCGTCTCTGACCTACCATTTTCAGAAGGCCTCTTCTGGAATGATGATCCTTCGGATTCTCCTTCAAGTGCTCTGTCAACTCCTGAATCCTCGCTGTCAGAACCGCTACCTGTACCTCAGGTGAACCTGTGTCGCCCTCGGTTCTTGCATACTCTTTGATAATTGCCGTCTTCTTTTCCTTAGAAATCATAATTTCTCCTTTCCCTCAGGGGGTTACCCTGATAACCGCCTGACACCAAGAAGGGGTCGGAGTGTCCCGCCTCTGCGTGTCGGCTGAAATTCATACCGTTATATTCTACCACAGTGTTTCTCCATTGTAAAGCCTGTTTTTCCGGTCTCCGCAGCCTCGGTCTCCGCAACCTTTGTCACAGTTCATCCCTCAGTCATACAGCACCCGCACCGCCTTGAAGGGCGAGCGGTAAGACACGTTGGAAATTTTGATGCCGGTTTTTGGACTGCTGGCATGTACTACCTGTCCGTTTCCGATATAAATGGCCACATGATTGATGGTTTTTCCCTTCGCATAGAAGATCAGGTCGCCCGGCTTCGCCTCCGCCACCTTGATGGTCTTGCCGCTGTTCGCCTGTGTTCTCGAAGTGCGGGGAAGTTTCACGCCGTATTTTTTAAAGACGCTCATCACAAAGCCGGAACAGTCCGCTCCCTTGGTCAGGCTGGTGCCGCCCCACACATAGGGATTTCCGATAAATTCCTTCGCATACTGGCAGATATCCACCCGCACATCCGAAATGCCCTGTCCGTAAAGAAGCTCTGACATGGTAACCGCCGTGGCAAGCTGTGCGCTGACTTCCACGTACTCCGCAGAGACATAGACCTCGTCATCGTCCAAAAGCACCTTGACCCAGTCTCCCTCCACGGCCGCCACTTCCAGCTCCTCGCCCTGCGCCACCAGCGTGATCACCTCTGACTCCGTATTCGCCTCCGCTCTGACGTTGAGGCCGTCCGTAGCCACCTTGGCGACGGTAACCGCAAGCTCCTCCGCCCGAAACTTCGCGGGCACGCCCGTCAGAAGGTACTCCAGACTGACATATCCCTCCACGCTGCCGGACTTAATGTGAGCCCACGTATCGTCCGTGTCGAGCACTTCACAGGCGGCATTTCTGGGCAGCTTCCCCACAAGCCTGCCGTCCTCCGCGGCGATGGCGCGAATGTTCAAATTGTCGCTCACATCCGCGATTCCCAGATTCGTATAGCCCCAGTTGGCATTCTTGGCCCGTTCGTAGGCAAGCTCGTAATCCTCCGCCGTCTTGTCGGAAATGAAGATCACACTTGATCCGATGGTGTCCCCCTCCAGCACATCCTGCGCCGTCTCTGCCTTTTCCTCCTCACCTGCGTCTCTCTCCTCGCTGTTGCCGCTGATCTGTCCGGTCTCCTCTGCGGACGGCTCATCCAGCTTCAACTGCCCGAACGGCAAAAGATCCGGTACAGGCATGGATGCCTGTACCACAAATGGCGTTTGTATTAACATAGCGCACGTTATTATAACTAAAACCTTCCGTCTCATCCGGAATCCATTCCTCTCTGTCCTCTGCCGTATTTTCTAGTTCGGCTCAAAATAACTGTTTGCAAAAGCAATATTTGTGGCATGGTCCGCCACCCTCTCAAGCCCCGACACGATATCCGAGAACATCGCGCCCGCCTCGGGCGTACACTCGTTGTTGGAAAGCCGCTCAATATGACGCTGCTGCAGCTCCTTTTCCTT
>CARUOB010000060.1:0-4982 GCA_949076555.1 uncultured Lachnospiraceae bacterium
AAGATATACCGAAAAAATTGTAAAACAATAGAAAATGGGAAAAACAGAAAAGCCCGTAAAATCAAGGAAAATCAGCATTTATAAGGAGTTTTAGCGTTATGTTAAAAGTACTTTTTATTTGCCACGGCAACATCTGCCGCAGCACAATGGCCCAAAGCGTCTTCGCCCACATGGCCGCCAAACAAGGTCTTTCAGACCAATTCCACATCGACTCCGCCGCCACCAGCCGCGAGGAGATCGGCAACCCGCCCCACTACGGCACGGTTAACAAGCTGCGGCAGGAGGGCGTCCCGCTTATCCCCCATCGGGCGCGGCAGATGACGAAACAGGATTATAAAGACTTCGATTATCTCATCGGCATGGATGACGCCAATATCCGCAACATGGAGCGGATCGCGGGCGGCGATCCGGCGCACAAAATATACAAGTTGCTGGAGTTCGCCGGGAGCGGCAGGGCGATTGCCGACCCTTGGTATACGGGGAATTTTGAGGTGACTTACAACGATGTGCTTGAGGGATGCGAGGCCTTTCTGGAATCGCTGCATATGTGAAAAAGTAAGAGATATCCATGCCGCTGTCACGGAGCGGCGCATTTATGTTACGGACGGCGCTTTTCCCATCTTAATAAAATAGGGAAAAGCGCCGATATTTAATATATAGAATGCTTACATAACCGGAGATATTTACGCATTGTCAGACAAGGGGGATCTAAGATGCAGATAAAGGCGGGAAGTAACGAAAATCAGATGATACAGACGAATCTCCAAACACAGGAGAAAGCGGCTGCGGAAGGCGGACGCAAAGCGGCGAAGCAGCAGAGGAAGACGGTTATCTTTGCAGGGGATCTTTCACTGAATAAAGATCCTATTTCCATTCGCAGGCATGAGGCACAGAGAAAGGCCATGAAGTTTGTGCAGAACGCCTGGGATGCGGACCGGAAGATAGATAAGAGTATGAATGAGATACGGGAGCAGCAGGAACTTCACCGCAGGGAAGAACAGATGAACCGGGAGCAGGCGCAGGCACTTGCGGATAAAAGGATAGGGCTTCGCGAGCAGTACGGTGTGGATTCGGATTCGCAGGAACAGAAGGATCTGGAACTTCTCATAAGGGCAACGTCGTCATCGTCAGAGTATGGTGATAAGCCGTTTACGGAAGAGGAGAAGGCCAGACTTGCCGAGTTGCGGGAACAGCCCCTTACCGAATATCAGGAGCGTTGTCTTTCACTTTATAATGATCAGCTAATCTTCGAGAGACGGAAGGTAAAGTCGGAGGAATATTACAGATATCTGACGGAGGCTCTCATCGATATGGAAATTGAGCGTCTAAAATCCGGCAAGATGACAAAGGCTCAGAATAATGCGAAGAAGGTGATGGAGGAGGCAAGCAAGGATATTCAGGGCATGCTGATGGAAGAGGCAAAAGACCACGTGGACGAGACTTACGAGGAGACACGTGAGGAAGCCGAAGAGAAGGCCGAGGAGAAGGAGGCCGAGGAGGAGAAGATCGAGCTTCGCAAGGAGCAGAAAGAGTTGATGGAGGCCAGAATTGACGAAGCCAGCGCAGAGAGTCACGAGGCCGAGGAAGCGAGAAGAGAACAGGAGAAGGATGCCAGAGAGGAAGCAGTTCTCTTAAAGGATATGGCAGAAGCAGGAATGGATGTGGCCGGCTCCAGTGATTCCATAAAAGCGGAGATCAAAGATATTCTAAATAAGATGAAGCTGATCGAGGCGGATATCAAGGGCATTGAGGTGGACGAGGAAATATAGGGCGGATTCTTCGTCGCAGGTGCAAAGCAGTCCATTTGAGACAAGGGTGAGTCTGTTCGTGACAGACGGGTTAACGAAATATGTGATGCACCGATATATGAGATAGGAACAAAAACGACAGACAGGGGGAAACCGACATGAGAGTTACAAGAAATTACAGAAACAGTTTGGTAAACTTCAGAAAGAGCAACAACAATTCGCAGTCGTCTCTTTTGCAGAGCGCGCTGAGCCGCAGCAGTACGAGCAGTCGTGCCAGCAGGCTGGCGGGCCTTCTGGGAAACAGCAGGAATACAAGCACAAACAGCACGGCAAACAGAAACTTTATCACTTCTTCCCAGAAATCTCAGAAGTTTTACTATGACATGCAGTATCATGCAAAACAGGTTGGCGAGTACGCGGAAGCTCTAAAAACCAAAAAGAAGGATTCCATATATGACAAGGCCAGAGAGAGCGGCAATACAGACGAGATCGTTTCGAACATAAAGAGTTTTGTCAAACAGTATAACAATATGCTGGAAGATCTGGAGGAATCGGGAACCGCGTCAGACAGGATTTTCCGCAACCAGTTGAGCGGCATGTCCAATTCGGCAGAACGGGATCTGGAGTTGACGGGCGTTACCAGAATGGCGGACGGCACGCTTGTTGTGGATGAGAAGAAGCTGGAAGCGGCGGATGTGGATACGCTGGAAAAAGTTTGGGGCGGAGACGGATTTTCCTCTAAGGCGGCTGCGAAGGCCGGATCTGTGGAGGCTACGGCGGAGCGGAATATTGAGGCGGAGCGGAGCAGCATTTACAGTCCTTTTAACCGTTCGAATCTTTACAGCAGCGGCATCAGAAACACGGGCAGCTATTTCAATTCCCGCAGATAACCGGAGGCAGAATGCAGTGTGCTTTAGGAAACGTATGTTTAAGGAATGAGTGCAGGCGGCGAAAACGGGTATCAGAATGAATCATATAAACTGGGTACAACAGAATGAAGACTATAATGTCAAGTACCATGTGATCAAATGGAAAACCTCTCATTTCCATGAGCCATACTCTAGTCATGTGTCTTCCGGCGCGAAACTGAAGCAGGAAAGCGCGGCAGCTCCCGCGCCTGCGGCACAGACGCAGCAGGAGGGGGAAGGAATCGGTCTGGGGCTTGGGCAGCGAGGCACAGATGCAAGACTGCGTCTGGGCTTCGGGCAGGAGGCGTCTTTGGCCGAAAACCTGTCCGGAGGAAAGGATGGCCGTGACGGTGTGAGTATATCCGCACGGGGAATGAGCGGTCAGGAGCACATGGGGGAAACGGCACGGACGGCGCTGCAGAGTATGGCGCTGGCGGAGACCCATGCCGCAGAGAATACGGTAACGTCCTCTGCGGCTGACGGAGCGGAACAGGAAAAAAAGGAGCAGAGACAGGCGGCGCAGGAAAACACGACTGTCTCTCAGTCCGGCCGGGGAAATATCCGCAATCGTCTGCGGGAGAGCGCGGCACGGCTGCGTGAGGCTTACCAGAGGCAGAAGAAAAAGGCGGCAAAGCTGCCGCTTAGACAGATCCGAAAGGAAAAACCGGGAGAGAAAGAAAAAAGAGGAACCCGGCAGGCGGCCGACAGGGAGACGATGCTCTCTATGCAGGCTGAAAACCACTATCTGCTGGATTCCTATGACGCTACGGGAAATTACAGTATGCTGGGCAGGAAATAATTACCGTTTTACCAGCTTGTTGACCAGTTTCAGGGCGGCGCGTATATAAAAAGGCTGTAAGGCCTTTTTTGCGTTCTGCAGTTCTTTCCGGATCGCTATGTGCTGTGGGCAATGTTTTTCGCAGGCGCCGCATTTGGTGCAGTTATTCATGGAAGAGGCGTTTTTTTTCAGGGATGTAATCTGTATATACTCTAACATGGCACTGAATTTTTTGTGCATGGCGGTTTGGTTGTAACAGCGGAAAGCGGTGGGGATGTCCACGCCGTGGGGACAGGGCATACAGTAACCGCAGCCGGTACAGCCCACTTTGAGGTTTCGGTTGATCTCTGTGCGCACCGTATCAATCAGGCCGTGATCCGCCGCGGTAAAGCTGCCGATACCGGCTTCTTTGGCGGTATTTACATTTTCCTGCACCATTTCCTCTGAATTCATGCCGGAGAGTACACAGGTTACCTCGGGCTGGTCCCAGAGCCACTGAAAGGCCCACTGTGCGGGCGTGCGCTTTTTGGGATATTCCGCGAAGGCCTTTTTGGCGCCGTCCGGCAGGGCGTTGACCAGTTTGCCGCCGCGCAGAGGCTCCATGATGACCACGGGAATGCCTTTGCCTGCGGCGTAGTGCAGCCCTTCCCGACCCGCCTGTGTATGTTCGTCCAGATAATTGTACTGAATCTGGCAGAAATCCCAGTCATAGGCGTCTATCAGCGCTTTGAAGGTGTTCGTATCGCCGTGAAAAGAGAAACCGATGTTGCGGATGGCGCCGGTTTTCTTTTTTTCCGCAATCCAGTCCTCTATGCCGATGCTTTGCAGACGCGCCCACACTTCCGTATCGAAAAGCATATGCATCAGGTAAAAATCGATGTGATCCGTCCGCAGGCGGCGGAGCTGTTCCTGAAAGAGCTTTTCCGCGGCAGCCGTGTTTTTTAAGAGATAGTAGGGCAGCTTGTCAGCGATATAGATCTGATCCCGGCAATGGCGGCGCTCCAAGATCGTGCCGAGAGCCTCCTCGCTGCCGGGGTAAATATAAGCGGTGTCAAAATAGTTTACGCCGCTTTGGATGGCGCGCATAATCTCCTTTTCGGTCTTTTCCAGATTAATTCTTGTGCCCGCGCCCGTAAAGCGCATGCAGCCGTAGCCGAGAATAGACACTTCGGTGCCATTCTTCATTTTTCTGTATTGCATAATCTCTCCGTTCCAAAGCGCTTGCGCGGCAGGGACTACAAGGTGTATCCTTGTCTTTACAGCCATTGCGCTTTCCGAGTCGTTTTAACCAATTCCCTATATTATAAGTAGATTTGGTTGGGAAGTCAATCATTATGGGTCCGGCAGTTATCTCAGAATTTACCAAATTTCTAATAAAAAGTTAATAATTCTTTCCTTGTTTTTGTCTGGTCTTCGGTATATATTAGGAAAGTGAAAAGGGGATGTGACAGTTCGGCTTGGGGCTTTGTATAGGATGAAAAGTCCGTGAAAACATAGCAATTGAAACAGCAGGAAAGCCGAAGGATGAATGTTACCGGAGGACAGACA
>CARUOB010000060.1:4992-17331 GCA_949076555.1 uncultured Lachnospiraceae bacterium
TCCCATTGGATGAGTTGGGATTTGACGCAGAGGAGAACCAAATGATGGTTATCCCCAAGGTGGACAAGGAAATTTATGATCAGCGCCGGAAAATGGCGGGGACGATGGTGGACTATAAGGAAATGCGGATGCGTTATAGCTGTGCCATCAAGGAAGTCAGGACGAAGTTCGACGTCTTAAATTCTGAGTTTAATGTGAGATATCAGCGAAATCCCATAACTTCCATCAATTCCCGCTTAAAGAGCAGCGCAAGTATCATGGAGAAGCTGAACCGCAAGGGGCTTTCCTTCACGGTGGAGAATGTGGAAGAAAATCTCTACGATGTGGCGGGAATCCGGGTGGTATGCTCTTATGTGGACGATATTTATGTGCTGGCGCAGGCGCTTTCGCAGCAGGACGACATTACGGTAATCCGCAGGAAGGATTATATCAGGAAACCGAAGCCAAACGGCTACCGCAGCTACCATATGATTGTGAGCGTGCCGGTATTCTTCTCGGATCAGACGAGGGAGATGGCGGTGGAGGTGCAGATTCGCACGATTGCCATGGATTTCTGGGCCAGTCTGGAGCACCAGCTCAAATATAAGCAAGAGGTGCCAAACCAGGCGGAGATTGTGCGCAGCCTGACTGTATGTGCGGAGCAGATCGCGGCGATCGACGAGCAGATGTGGCAGGTGCGCCAGCAGATTGAAAGCTCGGAGGATCTGCCGACGGAGGAGGAAATTCTTTTAGAGAAACTTCGCAAGATTGATATAGCGGTGGGGGAATAGGCGCTGCCATATTCCGACTTACGCGCCCTCCTCCATGGGAGCGTAATGGATGTTTACCTTGATGTCCTGCCCGTAGTTGCCGAAGGTCTTGCCAAAGATGGTCAGGCCGCCCACATGTTTCGCGTCGTCGTCCACGGCAAGACGGAAACGGAGGCTGCTGCGGTAATCCAGACGGAAACTGTCGATCGTCACATCGGAGATTTTCAGGCCGTCGATAAAGGTGCCTTTCCGGTTGATGACGAGAAGTTTCAGCAGGCCGTACTGGTTCCAGTTGGGGAACCACCAGTCGGGCGTGAACCGCCCGCGGGAGTCACCGAAGTCTCCCGGAGAGAGCCAGTGGCCGATACACACGTCGTTTAGGTAAAAGGAGATATCGGAGGGCCAGACGTTGTTGACGCCGGGCGCCTCGGAGCTTAACTCCGCCGAAATCGTAAGCTGTGTGATCTTCTGGAAACCCGGGATAAAGTTAGGGATGGTGTACTCCACAAATCCCTTTGTAAACCAGAGGATATCCGCATTGTAGCGGTCGGGATGGTCAAAATAGCGGGAATCGTCCACTTCACCGATGATGGCTTGATCCGAGGCGAGGCCGCAGGTGGGGCAGATGCGGTAGACGGAATAGTGGCCTACCTTGATATCCGTGCTGTAGACATTCAGAATGTCTTCCTGACGCTCTAAATCAATCAGAATCTTGTCCAGATGCACCGAGCAGATCTTTTGGTTTCCGTGTCCGGCGGACTCACTGGAAACGGAAACAAGCCCGCAGTTTTCCAATTTTTTAATATGGCTGGTCAGCGCGCCGTTTGTGATATTCAGGCGGGATGCCAGTTCGTTCATGCTCATGCTGTTGTTATCCAGAAGAATATTTATAATTTCGATCCGGACATCGGAGCCGAGCGCTTTAAAAATATCCAAACCGTCTGTAAGTGAAGTGATGTGCAGCAAGCGTGTATCCTCCCCCAAAACAAAGCGTTTTATATATTGGTAAAATACGATAATAATAAACAAATTATATATAAAAACAGGTAATGAGTCAATTATGCTACATATTTCAGGGAGCGCAGCGGTTACTTTGCGTTTACTTCATCAAAGACCCGTACCAGGTGGTCATCAGGCGCTTTGGTAAGCAGAGATACCGCCACATTTACAGCCAGTGCGATGACGAAAGCGGGCAAAAGCTCGTAGATCGCGAACGCGCCGCCAAGTTTTGCGATGCCGTATTTCCAGACAAACACCATGACACCGCCAGCGATCATACCGGACAGCGCGCCCTGCTTGTTGGAACGTTTCCAGAACAGCGCAAGAAGCACCACAGGGCCGAATGCGGCGCCGAAGCCTGCCCATGCAAAGGATACGATGCCGAAGATGGAGCTGTCGGGGTTCTGCGCGATGAATACCGCGATCAGGGAGATGGCGATAACGGTCATTCTCGCGATCAGCAGGGAAGTTTTCTGGTCCAGTTTTTTCTTGCCGAAGTCCTGCACCAGATTTTGGGAAATGCTGGATGCGGCCGCCAGAAGTTGGGAATCTGCGGTGGACATGGTTGCCGCCAGAATACCGGCCAGAATCACGCCTGCGATCAATGCGGGGACCACGCCATAACCGCTGAGTACGGAGGCGATCTGGATGATCACTGTCTCGGAATTGCTGCCTTCCAGCACGGGAATGATACCGGACTGAGAGAGACTGTAGCCCACCACGCCGATCAGCACGGCGATGAACATGGAGATTACCACCCACACGGTGGCGATTCTTCTGGACAGCTTCAGTTTCTTTTCATCCTCGATCGCCATGAAGCGGAGCAGGATGTGGGGCATACCGAAATAGCCAAGTCCCCAGGCCAGTGTGGATACAATCATAAGGGGCGTATAGGGAGCGGATGCTCCGGTCTGCGCAGAGTAGCTTTGTACCAGACTGAAATAGCCGGGAAGGCCGCTTACGGCATCCGCAACGCTGCCGAAACCGCCTGTCACCACGGCGCCGAAGCCGACCACAATGAGCAGGGCGATACTCATGGTGATGCCCTGGATTAAGTCGGTGGTGCTCACGGCGAGAAAGCCGCCGAGGGTGCAGTAGATAACAATGACGGCCGCGCTTAGGAGCATGGCGGCGATATAGTTCATACCGAAAAGCGTACTGAAAAGTTTGCCGCAGGCGGCAAAGCCGGAGGCTGTGTAGGGCACGAAGAAAACGACGATGATCAAAGCGGCGATACAGGTCAGGAAATGCTTGTCATCGCCGTATCTTTTTGCGAAAAACTCGGGAATGGTAAAGGAACCGATCCGGCTGGAGTAGCGGCGAATCCGTCTGGATACGAGAAGCCAGTTTAAGTAGGTGCCGATGGCAAGACCAATCGCGGTCCATCCCACTTCTGCAAGTCCGGCGATATAGGCAAGACCCGGCAGGCCCATCAGGAGATAGCTGCTCATATCGGAGGCTTCCGCGCTCATGGCGGTAACCAGCGGGCCGAGTTTACGGCCGCCCAGATAAAACTCTGCGGCCTGCGTGTTCTTTTTGGAATAAGTGATACCAATGTAAATCATTATGCCAAGATAAGCGATGATGGCAATGATAATACAAATCTGCGATGTCATAGTGATCCTCCTCAACTTTTACTTTAGCCTGTTAATTAGTTAAATCATTTGCTATTATAGCGGGTTTGGGGAAAATACGCAATAAAAAGTATGGCAAAAACATTCGCCCCTTGGATCATCTATTGATTTTGTAGGAAAAATCACATATAATGTCTTTATCTGCACCGTAATTTCGGGAGGAATGCGGTGGGCAATGAGGAGGAGGGTATAATGGGGGTAGGAATAGGGAAGTCGGATGCAATAGCCCGTTTTGAGGAATTGTGTGGGAATGCGGTGGCTGAACAGGAAAAATTTCTGATGGACAGGCTTGCGGAGAATAAGGACACTGAGTACGGAAAGCTGTTTGGCTTTGACGATATTCATTCGGTAGAGGAGTATCAGAAAGAGCTGCCCATTACTTTTCATTATGATTATGAGGCAATTATCGAACGGCAGGTAAACGGAGAAGACGGTCTGCTAACCATGGAGAGGCCCGTGTACTACTGCATCAGCTCCGGCAGTACGGATTCGCCCAAGTATGTGCCGGTTCTCGAGCAGGATATCAGGAAACAGAAATTTTACTGGCAGGATATGATTCGCGAGACGATCCGCAGACAGATGCCGGATGCATCGGATGAAGAACTGTTCGGTAAGATTTTCCAGATCGGTGAATTTCGCCGTGATTTTATGCCGGACGGCACCATGTGCGGCGTGAGGGCGGGTGCACTGCACCGCTATCTTGCGTCGAGAGGCGAACTAAATATGGAATGTTATACATCGCCGGAGGAAGTGATGTTTCCTAAGAATACGCTGGAGGATATGCTTTATGTGAAGGTGCGTTTCGCACTGGCATGCAGGGATGTGACGGCGATACACGGCGTATTCGTGAACCGTGTCGTGGAGATTCTGCGGTATGTGGCGGATAATTGGGACGCCTTTTTGACGGACATCGAGACGGGAGAAATCAGCGATTGTTTTCTGGTGAGCCATGAGTGGGAAGTTTATCTGAAAGAACACCTTCCGGCAGATCCCCAGAGGGCGGCCGAGCTTCGTGCCATTCCCCTTGAGGGACTGGAAGACGGGCTGTTAAAGAAAATCTGGCCGAAGATTAAATACGGGCGGTTGATCGGCGGCAGCATGTTTGAGCCTTATATGGATAAGTTCCGGATGTATGCGAAAGACCTGCCGATTCACTATTTTACATATGCGGCGTCCGAAGGCTGTTTTGGCATTGCCAGACACATCGATGAGGAGGACGCCTACTATACACTTCTGCCGGATACCTGTTTCTATGAGTTTGTTTCGGAAACCGGAGAAGGAGAGAAGATACATACGATCCGCGATGTGGACGTAGGGTCAAAGTATGAGCTTTTGATCACTACGTTTTCGGGAGCGTACCGTTACGCCATCGGGGATGTGGTGGAAGTAGTCGGCTTTGACGGGCAGGCGCCGATTGTGCGGGTCTGCTATCGGAAGAGTCAGGTCATCAATATCGCGGATGAAAAAATGAATGTGCGCCAGTTGGAGGCAGCCATGCGGAAATTCCAGATGAGGGCGGAGTGTACGGCGGAAGGATTCTGCGTGGACGGCGATTACGCGGCACAGAAGCCGCGCTATGTACTATATCTGGAAATGGCGGAAGGGGAACTTCCCGAGAATGCGGAAGCAATTCTGGACGAATGCCTGATGGAGAGCTGCTTTGGCTATAAGAGGGACAGAGAGCTTGCAGAGATTGACCGGGTGAAAATTCAGATGATCCCGCAGGGCGGATTCAGGGCTTACGGGAGATTTATGGCGAAGCTTGGCCACAGCAAGGAGCAGGATAAACCGCTGCGCATTCTTGTGACGGAAGAGCAAAAGGCGTTTTTCGGAGGCGCGCTCCTGTCTTAGTTTGGATAAAGCCGATGCGGGAAATGAGATGGCGCGGGATCGGGTATGCGCTGTGAGGTAGTATATGGACGACAGTATGACGACTCTGCCGGGAGCCTTTGCAGAGAGAATGCAGCGGCTCCTTGGCGGGGAATATAAAGCGTTTGAGGCAAGTTACGGACAGGAGCGGCAGTATGGGCTGAGACGTAACCTGCTGAAAGGAACGGAAGAAGAATTTATCGGGGTGATGCCCTTTCCGCTGGAAAGAATTTCCTGGGCGCGGGAAGGGTATTATTATGATGGGGCGGCCCGGCCGGGGCGTCATGTGCTTCACGAGGCTGGCGCTTATTACATTCAGGAGCCTTCCGCTATGGCTGTGGTGGAGGCGCTTGCGCCGGAGCCGGGCGAGCGAATTCTGGATCTGTGCGCGGCTCCGGGCGGAAAGAGTACACAGATTGCCGGGCGTATGCAGGGGCGGGGACTGCTCGTGTCCAACGAGGTGATTGGCGAGCGGGCGCGCATTCTGTCCCAGAACGTGGAGCGGATGGGAGTTTCCAATTGTGTTGTCTGCAGTGAGAAGCCGGAGCGCATCGCGTCGCTTTTTCCGTCGTTTTTCGACCGGGTTTTAGTGGATGCGCCCTGTTCCGGGGAAGGCATGTTTCGCAAGGAGGACGCGGCCTTGGAGGAGTGGAGTCCGGAAACGGTGCAGATGTGCGCCGAAAGGCAGCTGCTCATTTTGGAAGAGGCGGCGAAAACGGTAAGACCGGGCGGTGTGCTTGTGTATTCTACCTGTACTTTTTCGCCGGAGGAAAATGAGGGGACAGTCAGTGCATTTTTGCAGGCCCATGAGGAATATAATATAGAAGAGACAGGGTTGGAAAGCAGTTTTTCACCGGGACGGGCGGACTGGATTTTGCGGCCGGTATCGGGACTTAAACATACCTTACGGCTCTGGCCGCACTTGATCCGGGGAGAGGGGCATTATATTGCCAGACTGCGAAAGCGTGGGCAGCAGGCGGATATCTCGTCGGTGCGGGATATGCCGGAAACCGCCAAGGGAAAAAGCGGGTCAAAGGCACAGGTACGGATCGCAGGAGAAAAAGCCGCTTCGGATAGCGGGCGGTGGCAGATTACGGGCGACAAAAAGTTATGTAAACTAATGGAGGCGTTTCTTAGGGAAGAACTGGAGATCAGAGAGGCGTGGACGGCGCGGCATCCGGGACGGCTGGTTCGTTTCGGGGAGCAGATTTACCTGATGCCGGAAGAAATGATTTCCCTGAATGGGATAAAGGTTCTGCGGCCGGGATTACAGCTTGCGGCGGAGAAAAAGAACCGCTTCGAGCCTGCCCATGCATTGGCGCTTTCTCTGCTGACAGGAGACAGTGGCCGCGGATACGCGCTTACAAAGCAGGAGGCCTTAGCCTATCTGCGGGGAGAGAGTGTTGCCTGCAAGGAGCAGAGAGGGTGGACCGCGCTTTTTTATGAAGGGTACGCGCTTGGCTTCGGAAAGGCTTCCGGCGGGCAGATTAAAAACCATTATCCGAAAGGTTTGCGGAAATCTTTGTAAATTCTTAATTTTGTTTTATGCCGTATTATAGGCTTGCCAAATGATTCCCGCTGGAATATACTAAATGTAGATTTTTACAGGAGATAAACTACTTCATTGTGTATTAGCGTAGGGAGTTCGTTCGATGTTATTTTCCAGCGTGGGTTTTTTGTTTCGGTTTCTGCCGATTTTTATTATAATCTATCTGACGTTTCCTAAATATCGTAATATTGTACTGCTGATTGGGAGTCTGATCTTCTATGGAGTGGGAGAACCGTATTTCGTTCTGCTGCTTCTTTTGTCTGTAGCGATGAATTACGGCTTTAGCCGCTATATGTTCTGGGAACCGCGTTCGCCGCAGTCAAACCGTAAGAGAAAAGCGGCGAGAAGGCGGAAGCGGGCGCTTGTACTTGCCGTGACGCTGGATCTTTTCATACTGTTTGTGTTTAAATACTGGGACTTTGCCGCAGGCAGTGTCAACGCGCTGGCTGGAAATCGTTTTTTGCCGCTTCTTTCTCTGGCGCTGCCTTTGGGAATCAGCTTTTATACCTTTCAGATGCTTTCTTATCTGATTGACTGTTATCAGGGAACCATAGAGAAACGGGCGGATTTGGTTTCGTTTGCAACCTATGTCTGTATGTTTCCGCAGTTGATAGCCGGACCGATTGTCCGTTACGGTGAGGTGGCGGACCGCATGGAGAGCAGGCGGGTGCGGATTCGGGATCTGGAGAACGGGCTGAAGCTGTTTGCGCTTGGTCTGGGGCTTAAGGTACTTTTGGCAAATCAGATCGGCACCCTCTGGAATCTGATTATGACGGCGGGTGCGGGCAGGCTCCATCCGCTTGTGGCATGGCTTGGCGCTTTTGCCTACTCCTTTCAGATCTATTTTGACTTTTGGGGATATTCCGTGATGGCGATGGGACTTGGCAAAATGCTGGGATTTTCCATCCCGCGCAATTTTGACCACCCTTACACCTCACGTTCTCTGTCGGAATTTTGGAGAAGATGGCATATGACGCTTGGCAGTTGGTTTAAGGAATATGTCTATATTCCGCTGGGCGGGAGCCGGAAAGGAAACGGACGGACTGTTTGCAACTTATTTGTGGTCTGGGCGCTAACCGGACTGTGGCACGGAGCGGCGTGGAATTTTGTGCTCTGGGGCATTGTCTTCTTCCTGCTTCTTTCTCTGGAAAAGAGAACCTATGGAAAAAGTCTGGAGAGGAGCCTTGTGACGGGGCATATCTATACGGTACTGCTGATTCCCGTGACATGGGTGATCTTTGCGATTCCCGACATGGGGCAGTTGGCCGCGTATCTGGGCAATATGGCCGGATACCACAGGGGGGAGATTCTGGTGGGGGTGCCCCAGTTTGTGCGGTATCTCAAAGAATATGGACTGTTATTGATAGCGTGCGTTACTTTTGCAACACCCTTGCCCACAAAACTGTATTGGAAATGGAAAGACCGCTGGTTCACCGTATTGATTTTGTTAGGCATCTTTTGGTGGTCGGTCAGGGAGATTGTCTTGGGAAGCAATAATCCGTTTTTGTATTTTAGATTTTAGCGTATAAATGAGGCGTGAAATGAACGGAAATAAAATGAGAACTTTTGTTGAAATCATATATAACTGCCCTTTTATTCTGCTTGTTATTTTTACAAGCATTGTGTTCGTATTGTTTTTTGACGGGGAAGGCAACCGGAAAGAGGAACCCGGCATAGCGGCTTTGCAACTGATTACAGAGGAGGTAAAAGCGGGAACGGGAGAGGAAAATGCCTCAAAAAAGAACGAAATAGTATTAAAAAGAGAACATGATACAAAAGAACAGGACAAAGAGCAGCCAGGAAAAGATGGGGATCAGGGAGAAGAAACCATTCAAAATGCAGGGGCGCGCAAGGAAAAAGATGGTAAAATAGAGAACAGTCAGGAACGGGAAACGGATACCAGGAAAAAGGAAAGTGCAGAAAAACAGGCGGATACGGAGACCCGGGCCACGAAATTTGTGGAATACACACCGATACCCACCGATTCCCGGTACTATTCCGATGCAGGAAAAGTTGCATTGACTACGACATACGATTATACATTAGAAAACGAGAGTTATTTTAATGACGCCGCCTTTCTCGGCGATTCCCGTACGCTGGGTATATCGGATTACGCGGGACTGGAGGGCGCGGACTTTTTCTGCGACAACGGCATGACCATCTACAAGCTGTTTGAGGACGATGGGGTGACTTATCAGAAGACGGGTGAGAAGGTGGATTTAAAAGAGATTTTGCAGGAGAAGCGTTACGGCAAAATTTATATCATGCTTGGAATGAACGAGCTGGGGTACGGCGATACGCCTATGTACCTGAAGCAATATCTGAAAGTGATCAAACAGATCAAGGAATGGCAGCCGGGTGTTATTATATATGTGATGGCGAATCTCCATGTGAGTCAGGAAAAGAATAATATGGAGACGGAGTTTAACAATATCAATATCAATGATAAGAATGTGGCGTCCGCCAGACTGGCCAACGGGAGAGATGTTTTCTATCTGGACTGCAATCCGCTCTTTACTGACGAAGAGGGGTATCTGCAGGCGGAGCTTACTTTTGACGGGGTGCATCTCTACGCGCAGCATTACGACAAATGGAGAGATTTTCTCTTTGCACACGGGGTGGCGTGTGAGGAAATACAGCAGACGGAAGAAAGCGGACAGACAAAGTCTCCGTCGGATGCCGGTGAGTCCGGAGATTCTGTAAATTCTGATGATTCTTTAGATTCGTAAGGCGGCGTGTGAGGTGGGTGTGGAATGGAAAAAGTGCGGGTGAATAAATATCTTGCCTCCTGCGGCGTATGCTCCAGACGGGATGCGGATAAGCTGATAGAGGCGGGAGAAGTATTTGTGAACGGAGAGAGAGCCGTTCCCGGCATGAAGGCAGGGCCTAAGGACCGGGTGGAAGTGCGGGGAAAATGTCTTGCGCCGCCGGAGGAAAAGGTAGTGCTTGCCTATTACAAGCCTGTGGGGGTGGTCTGTTCGGAGCGTGACGCCCATGCGGGGAGGCTGGTGACGAAGGAGATTGGCTACCATAAGCGGGTGACCTATGCGGGGAGGCTGGATAAGGATTCCGAGGGACTGCTTCTTCTCACCGACGACGGCGACCTGATCGACGCGATGATGCGGGGAAAGAACGGACATGAGAAGGAGTACATCGTAAAGTCCGACCGTAAGTGGGAGGACAGTGCGTTAGAGCGTATGCGCAGTGGCGTCTATCTGGAGGAACTGGGGCAGACGACGAGGCCCTGCCGGATAGAGCGGGTCGGGGAGAAGACCTTGCGCATGGTTCTTACGCAGGGGTTGAACAGGCAGATCAGGCGCATGTGCGAGACGCAGGGCTATCGGATCAAAAGCTTAAAAAGAACACGCGTTATGAATATAGAGCTGGATAAGCTGAAACCGGGAGAGTACCGGGAACTGACAGGAAAGGAGCGGGCGGAGCTTTACCGGCTCTGCGGGCTGTATGACGGAAAATAAAATGGATCGTATGCGGGAGCTTGTCTCCCTTTTAAACAGAGCTTCCGAGGCTTATTATGCCAAGGACGAGGAGATCATGTCGAATTTCGAGTATGACAGACTCTACGACGAACTGGCGGAGCTGGAAAAACAACTGGGTGTTATTTTAACAGACAGCCCGACAGTGCAGGTAGGATATGAGGCGGTGGATGAGCTGCCAAAGGAGCGGCATGAGTCCGCTATGCTTTCTCTGGCCAAAACCAAGAGCAGGGAAGAGCTTGTAGACTGGCTGAACGGGAAAACAGGGATTCTTTCGTGGAAACTGGACGGTTTGACCATTGTGCTGACTTACCGGGATGGCGCGCTGCAAAAGGCGGTGACGAGAGGAAACGGCGAGGTGGGCGAGGTGGTCACAAGCAACGCCAGAGTGTTTAAGAACCTTCCCCTTGCCATTCCCTATCAGGGGGAGGTGATTTTGCGGGGCGAGGCAGTCATCACCTACAGCGGTTTTGAGAAGATCAACAGGGAAATCGAGGACGAGCAGGCGAAGTATAAAAATCCAAGAAATCTCTGCAGCGGCAGCGTCAGACAGCTCGACAACCGGATTACGGCGCAGAGAGGGGTTCGTTTTTACGCCTTTTCCCTTGTGCGGGCGGATTTTGATTTCCATAATTCACGCGCGAAGCAGTTTCGGTTTCTGCAGGAGCAGGGCTTTGACGTGGTGGAGCACCGTCTGGTGACGCCGGAAGATATATTAGATAACATCAGCTATTTTGAAGAGAAGATACAGACCTACGACGTGCCCTCAGACGGATTGGTGCTTACCTATGAGGATATGGCGTACGGGGCGTCCCTTGGCAGAACGGCGAAATTTCCCAGAGATTCCATTGCCTTTAAGTGGGCGGATGAACTGCGGGAGACGACGCTTCTGGAAATGGAGTGGAGTGCCAGCCGTACCGGTCTGATCAATCCAGTGGCCATCTTTGAGCCTGTGGAACTGGAGGGGACCACGGTGAGCCGGGCTTCCGTGCACAATATCAGTATCGTGCGGGGGCTTAAACTTGGCATCGGGGACCGGATCACAGTCTACAAGGCAAATATGATCATTCCCCAGATCGCGGAGAACCTGACGGAGAGCGATTCACTGGAAATCCCGGACATTTGTCCTGTCTGCGGACAGTCCACGCGCATCAGCCAGATGAACGATGTGCTGACGCTGATCTGCGATAATCCGGACTGTGACGCGAAGAAAATCAAGGCGTTCACGCTGCTTGTGAGCAGGGACGCCCTGAACGTGGACGGTCTGTCTGAGTCGACGCTGGAAAAGTTTCTTGCCCGAGGCTTTTTGCATGAGTTTGCGGATCTGTTCCGGCTGGAACGCTATCGTGAGGATATCACGCAGATGGAAGGTTTTGGGGAGAAGTCATGGCAGAATCTTTCGGAGAGTCTGGAGAGGGCGCGAAAAACCACGCTGCCGTGCCTCCTCTACGGGCTGGGGATCGAAAATGTGGGCGTGGCGAACGCCAAGATGCTTTGCAGGTATTTTCAGTACGATTTGCAGGCGCTTCGAAACGCGTCAGCGGAGGAGCTTGCGGAGATCGACGGCGTCGGAGAGGTGATTGCCTTAAGTATTTACGATTATTTCCATAATGAAAAGAAAATGGAACAGCTTGCCAATCTGCTGCGGGAAGTGGAGATTGAGAAACAGGAAGCCACCGGAATAGAGCAGACGCTCTCCGGCATGAGTTTTGTCATTACGGGAAGCCTGACACATTTTGAGAACAGAAACGCCATGAAGGAAGAGATCGAGAAGCGGGGCGGCAAGGTGACCGGGAGCGTGACGGGGAAGACGGTCTGTCTGATCAACAACGATACGGCATCTGCGTCCTCCAAGAACAAGAAGGCGAAAGAGCTGGGGGTAAAAATTTTGTCCGAGGAATCGTTCATGGAGACGTATTTGGGGTAGAAGGGCAGATTTGTAAGAAGGGCAGGGACAGAGAGATTCTGTTCCTGTTTTTTTATATAAGTAGGAAATTGCGATAGTGTAAAATATTCAAGGAGAATGCGAAGCATTCTCTGAATCG
>CARUOB010000060.1:17352-17616 GCA_949076555.1 uncultured Lachnospiraceae bacterium
TTTGCCTGTCCTAAAGATAAAGACATGTCGCGTGCTGAAATGCCTTTCTGCATTCTGAGTTTCGCTAATCTGTCGGGGAGAAAGTTTTCATATATCAATGATAGTCATACCCTTTCTGGTGTTTTCTCTTTATTCCATAGATTGTACATTACATATATGATTTATACGTTAAGAATAATGGGGTATTTTTGTTGACATAAAAGATTTGATCTATTATAATTGACAATAATGTTAGTTTAAATTTAGCAACATGTGGAGTCAAAA
>CARUOB010000061.1:0-1188 GCA_949076555.1 uncultured Lachnospiraceae bacterium
ATATATGGACATCATGTATAGTTCAGGCTATACATGAGTCTCGCAATTTAAAACAAGCCAGACCGGACGGTCAGTATGTTGACTTGCTACGATATACGCTTGCTACTCCCTCATGGGAATGATATTAAAAGCAATTTATCATTAAAGACAGCATTTGTCAACTGCTGTTTTTCGGTATCACTACCTTATATTATTGCAATGCAAATCCACGCCGGATTTCGCATCCGTTTACGGCTATGTCGGTGGGAACGGCAACAACTGATGCCTGTATCTTTCAAAACTGACAAATCCCTCCGGTGAACCGTTGATGCAGAGCGGGGCATTGTGCTACAATAAATGAAAAGGGTGTCACTGGTTTCGCTGAAAAAGGGGACAGGCACAGTCCGATGATCCTTTGAAGAGCGTTTGCTTTGCTATGATAGTTGACATAATATAGAAAATTGGCGAATGGTATCTCGCAAATGAATGAGGAATAAACGAAAAAACGTATATTTTAAATATTGACGAAACCATGACAGGACTTTAAAATATACTTTTAAGCGGGTAGTAAAAAAAGGAGGTATGCTATGAGATTACTTGTAATCGGTGGTGTGGCGGCGGGGACGAAAGCCGCGGCAAAATTCAAGAGGGTAAATCCGGAGGCGGAGGTGACCATTGTCACCAAGGGTAAGGACATTTCCTACGCGGGCTGCGGGCTGCCCTATTACGTGGGCGGGGCGATCCCGGAGAAAGAGCAGCTTATTGTAAACACGCCGGAGAAATACAGTTCTCTCACCGGTGCCATGGTTTATCCGCAGCGGGAAGTGGTGTCGCTCGACACCGACGCAAAGAAGGCGGTGGCGAAGAATCTCCGCACAGGCGCAGAGGAAGTCTATGCCTATGACGCATGTATCGTGGCAGTGGGGGCGTCCCCAGTGGTACCGCCTTTGCCGGGTTTAAATCTGCCGGGTGTTTTTGTGATGCGCACGCCGGACGACGCCATCGAGACGAGGGATTACATAGCAGGTGACGACGTGAAGCGCGCCGTGGTAGTGGGCGGCGGCTTTATCGGTCTGGAAGTGGCGGAGAATCTGTTGGAAAAAGGGCTCTCCGTGACGCTGATTGATATGGCGCCCCAGATCATGCCGGGATTTGACGGGGAGATGGCGGATTATGCGGTGCGCCATCTGGCAAAGAAAGGCATCAAGG
>CARUOB010000061.1:1198-17345 GCA_949076555.1 uncultured Lachnospiraceae bacterium
AAGCTGGAGGGTGTGACCGGGGACGGAAGAGCGGAAGGGGTGCAGACGGACAAGGGGCTGCTTCCCGCGGACGTGGTGATCCTCTCCATCGGCATCCGGCCGAACACGGGCTTTTTGCAGGATACAGGAATCGAAATGAGTAAGGGCGCCATTCTGGTGGATGACAAGATGGCGACCAACGTGGCTGACATTTACGCAGCGGGCGACTGCG
The DNA here is from genome assembly GCA_949076555.1 of uncultured Lachnospiraceae bacterium. Taxonomy (GTDB): domain Bacteria; phylum Bacillota; class Clostridia; order Lachnospirales; family Lachnospiraceae; genus UBA3282. The sequence continues at coordinate 1,410 of CARUOB010000061.1, forward strand.
CCATGGTGAAGAACCGTCTCACGGGGGAAAGGCAGTGGTCGCCTATGGGTTCCTCCGCCAACATGGAGGGACGTACCCTTGCGCTTGCCCTCGGCGGCAGGGATGTGGCTTATCCGGGCGTTCTGGGAACCGGCGTGGTGAAGCTGCCGGGGCTTTCGGGCGGCAGAACCGGGTTGTCCGAGGAGCAGGCGAAGGCGGCGGGCTATGATCCGGTGTGTGTGCTGGCGGTGACGGACGACAAGGCGCATTACTATCCAGACAGCGCATGGTTTGCGATCAAGCTGGTGGCGGATCAGGCGACGCACAAGCTGCTTGGCGTACAGGTTTTGGGGCCGGGTGCGGTGGATAAGGTGACGGACATAGGTGTGATGGCTGTGACTTTTGGCGCCACGTTAGAGCAGATGACTTGTCTGGATCTGTCCTACGCGCCTCCTTTCTCCACGGCGATCCACCCCTTTGTGCAGGCGGTGCATATGCTGTTGAATAAAATAACGGGTGATATGGACAGCTTTACGCCCGCGCAATATCTGGCGGGGGCAGCGGAAGGCTACCGCGTTATCGATGTGAATCCGATGGGTCCTGTGATCGGGGGAGCCACTTACGTGGATCTGCTCAAGGTTAAGGGAGAGGTGCCGGGCCTTGCAAAGGATGAAAAGTTACTGCTTGTCTGTGCGAAGGGAAAGAGGGCTTATCTTTTGCAGAACAGGCTGAGACGCTACGGCTACACGAACACGAAGGTACTGGAGGGCGCTTCCTTCTTCAATGTGGTGAAGGTGGAGAAGAAACCCGGTGTGGTGACGGTGCCTGCTGAGGAGATTACCCGCGTAAAGGCGCTGGGCTGTCTGCACAATAAAGGGACGGACAATTTTAACGTCCGTGTGATTACGAGAAACGGCAAAGTCACTGCGGCGGAGCACAAAAAAATTGCGGAGGCGGCGGAGCGGTTCGGAAACGGCGACGTGGTTATGACGACCAGACTGACCATGGAAATCGTGGGCGTGCCTTTTGACCAGATCGAGAATATTCGCGCCTTTCTGGCGGAGGAAGGTTTGGAGACCGGAGGGACCGGATCTAAGGTGCGCCCGGTTGTGGCATGTAAGGGAACGACCTGTCAGTATGGGCTGCTGGATTCCTATGACCTGTCTGACAAGATACATGAGCGGTTCTTCCACGGCTACGCGTCCGTAAAGCTGCCGCACAAGTTCAAGATTGCGGTGGGCGGCTGCCCGAATAACTGTGTGAAGCCGGACTTGAATGATTTTGGCATCGTGGGACAGAGAGTGCCTGTGATTGACCTGGAGAAATGCAAGGGCTGCCGCATCTGTCAGGTTTCCTTGGCGTGCCCGGTGGAAGCGTCCCAGGTGGTGGACGGCAAGCTGGTGATCGATCCGGACAAGTGCAATAACTGCGGACGCTGTGTGGGGAAATGTCCTTTCAAAGCTTCGGAGGAGAGCGCGTACGGCTACCGCATCTATGTCGGCGGACGCTGGGGCAAGAGAGTGGCACACGGGCAAAAGCTGGATAAGATATTCCTCGATGAGGAGGAAGTACTCTCCGTTCTGGAAAAGGCGATCCTGCTGTTCCGCGAACAGGGCAATACGGGAGAGCGTTTTGCGGATACCATAAGCAGGCTTGGATTTGAGAATGTGCAGGCGCAGCTTATGGCGGATGACCTGTTGGCGAGAAAGGAAGAGATCATCGGGGCGAAGATGCATCTGCATGGCGGCGCCACATGTTAAAACGGACTGTGACGCCGGGTCCCGGAAGGTGAGACGAGATGGAGTGTATTAGTATCAGCCATAAGACGGCGGCGTCCAAAGAGCGAGAGAAGTTTTATATTCCGAAAGAAAAGGCGGGCGATTTCCTGCGAGAAGTCCGGGCGGTTATGGGGGTGGAGCAGTGTGTGGTGCTCTCCACCTGCAACCGCACGGAAATTTATGTGGAGGGGGAAGAAAACCGTTTCCGCGAGCTGGAGAAAGCGCTCGAGACATTTTCGGGAAGAGACGGCGAGCAGATCAGGAGCCTTGCCAGAAGATATCAGGGGAAGAGGGCGCTTTACCATCTTTTTCGCGTGGTCTGCGGCATGGAATCCATGGTGCTCGGAGAAGATGAGATTCTGGGACAGACGAGGGACGCCTATCAGTCCGCAAAGGAGGCGGGGGATACCGGGTACGAGCTCAACAGCGCGTTTCAGGCGGCGCTCGCCTGCGCCAAGCGGGTAAAGACGGAGACGATGATCTCCAAGACGGCAGTTTCCGTGGCGACGTTGGCGGCAAATGAGGTGGCGCGTCTTTCGCTGTCCCACAAGACGGTGCTTCTGATGGGCGGCAGCGGGCAGATGGGCAGTATTATATTGAAGAATCTGCTCAGTCAGAAAAATATCCGCATCATAGCTACGGTGCGGTCGCACAAAGGCATCTGCCAGAGCGGCGGCGCGCAGGTGGAACATGTAGACTATCAGAACCGCTACGCCGTTTTGGAGGAGGCGGATGTCATTATTTCGGCGACCGCCAGTCCGCACTATACGCTGACGGCGGGCCGGGTCGGGGCGGCGATGCGGTCTGCGAAGGAACGGCTCTTCCTTGATATATCCATGCCGCCTGATCTGGATGCCCAGATCGGGAAACTGGCGCATTGCCGTCTTGTGGCGATGGATGATATCAAAAAGCTGGCGGAGGAGAACAACAGGCGCAAGCAGCAGGCATTTGCGGATGCGGAGGAGATTCTGGAGGAGGAACTGGAAAAGCTCTGCAAGGCGCTGGCCTTCCATCGGTTTACGCAGAAGGATTCCCATTGGAAGGAGCGGTATGCGGATTTCTCGGCGGAGAAGCTGCTCTATCTGCTGCGGGACGAATTGGACAGCGGGTCCTTTGAGAAGGTGCTGATGGTATTGAAGTGACGGTTTACGTCAGGCAATGCTGATGGAATACGAAATCTGGAGCGGATGTGAATGAGAAGATATTGACCGATGTGGTCATATAAGAGGGAGCGTTTGCATGGGGTATTTTCCGTTTTTCGTGGAACTGGAGGGAAGACGCGGCGTGATTGTGGGCGGCGGGGCGGTGGCGGCCAGAAAAGTGGAGAAGCTGCTCGCCTTCGGACCAGAGCTTACCGTGATTGCGCCGGACATAGAAATGTGTGTGAAGACACAGGGGGAGTTGCTGCAAAAAGGCGCGGCGGGCTCCCTTCATTTTGAGGAACGCATTTTTCGGATGGAGGATCTGAGCGGTGCGGATTTTGTGATTGCCGCCACGGACGATACGGCGCTCAACGGCGAGATTGCAGATTACTGCAAGGCGAATCGGATTCCGGTCAATGTGGCGGACGACAGGGAGAAATGCACCTTTTTCTTTCCCGCGCTTATAAAGGACGGGGCGCTTACCGTCGGGATTTCCACGGACGGGAAAAGCCCGTTTGCGGCGGCATGGGTGAGGAGATCGCTTGCGAACGGTCTGCCCGATGGAATTGGCCACATAATTGACCTAATGGGTCAAATTCGACCCGCTGTCATGGAGCAGGAAACGAGGGAGGACAGAAGAAAAGAGCTGTTTGGCAGGCTGTTTTCTTACTGTCTGGATTGTATGGAAAAAGGAGAGCATGTAACGGTTGAGGTATTGAAAGAGAGATTGACAGAAACATGAGTGGAATCAGAATCGGTACAAGGGGAAGTAAATTGGCTCTGCGGCAGGCGGCACTCGTACAGGCGGCGATATCGGAGATTGACAGCAGCATAGAGACAGAACTGGTGGTTTTACAGACCAGAGGCGACCGGATTCAGGACACGCCTTTGTCTGTGGTCGGAGATAAGGGAATTTTCGCATCGGAACTGGAGCAGGCGCTTCTTGCCGGGAACATCGATCTGGCGGTGCATTCGGCGAAAGATTTACCGATGCGGCTGGCGACGGGGCTGTTTATTGCGGCGGTCCTGCCGAGGGCGGATGTGAGGGATGTGCTTGTGGTACCAAGGGGAGGAAGCATACCGGTTCCGGCTTCCGGGGAAGCAGGGGCAGGTATTTACGGGAATGCGCAGATGGAAGAAAGACTGGTGCGAAACCGGGAGACGGTGGAGGGCGCTAAGCCTCCATTCCGGATCGGGACCGGCAGTCGGCGGCGGCAGATGCTCGCGGGAAAGGCGTGGGAAAATGTAATCTGTGAGGAAATCCGCGGCAATGTGGATACCAGACTGAAAAAACTGCTGACGGGCCGTTACGACGGGATTCTTTTGGCGAAGGCGGGACTGGACCGGATGGGGATCGATGTTAGCAGTGAGGAGGCGTTTGACTTTTATCCGCTGTCCCCGGAACTGTTTCTGCCTGCGGCCTGTCAGGGGATCATAGCGGTGGAGGCAGTGCAGGGCTCTGTGACGGCTGCGATCTGCAAAGGGGTTTCGGATGCGGCGACAGAGCTTTCCTATCTGGTCGAGCGGGAAGCGTTGGCTCAGCTTTCGTCGGACTGCAGCGAGGCTGTGGCGGCATGGTGCAGGCGCACATCGTCGGCGCCCGAGGCGTACACGTCCTATTCACGGGGACAGGAGCCTGCGGTGGTGCGGAAAATGGAGTCATCGCCGGTACAAAGGCTGACATCGTCATCGGTAGGGAGTCTGGAGGCGGCGTATGCAGCTACATTGTACGGGTCGGAAATGGCCTATCCGGAGGACAGTATCCTGTTGGACGTCATGTATGCGGAAAACAAGGTAAGGCTGATCGGAGCTGCGGAAGCGGCGGAGGGCGGAAGAATGGCGCGCCGGGCGGCCAAAATGGTTAAAAAACAGACGAATTGGCCGTAGTGTCTTGGATGACGGAGGAAACGCGGGGATTGGGGTACGGAAAAGTATATCTGACAGGTGGCGGCTGCGGTGACGCAGAGCTTTTGACGTTGAAAGCATGGAAGATTTTACAGAAATGCGACGTGGTGGTCTATGACAGTCTGGTGTCTGAAAAACTGCTGCAGTGGACGCGGCCGGACTGCGAAAAAATATATGTGGGAAAGCGGTTTGGCTGTCACAGCAGGAAACAGCCTGAAATTAACGCCCTTCTTGTGGAAAAGGCGCTGGAAGGAAAAACGGTGGTGCGGTTGAAGGGCGGCGATCCCTATGTGTTTGGCAGGGGCGGGGAGGAATTTTTGGCCCTGCTCGACGCGGGCGTCTGCTGTGAGGAAATTCCCGGCATCACATCGGCCATCGCCGTTCCGGCGGCGGCCGGAATCCCGGTGACCCACAGGGGACTTTCCGACAGTGTGACGGTGGTGACGGGAACGGCGGCAAAGGCAGACCGCCATGAAGTGTTGAAGCTGGATTTTGAGACACTGGCACAGCTTAAGGGCACACTGGTGATCCTCATGGGGATGCATCATTTGACGGAAATTGTGGAGGGACTGCTTGCGGCCGGAAAGGATCGGCACACACCCGGTGCTATCATAATGGAGGGAACGACAAGCGGACAGCGAGTGGTAAGAGCGCCGCTTTTTGCACTTCCCGAGAGGGCGGCGAAGGAGGGGATTACCTCCCCGGCGGTGATTGTGGTGGGCGCGGTGGCAGCGCTTTCACTTACGGCAGCAGAAGCGGGAGCCGGTGGAGGTGTCAGGGATGCAGAGACTTTTAACGGGCCGGTGGTGTCTGACAGGGAAGCAGAGGCTTTTGACGGGTCGGCGGTGTCTGACAGGAAAGCAGAGGCTTTTGACGGGACAGCGGCGCCTGACAGGACAGAGAAAGAAAGGCGGTGTATGCTGCCGCTTGCAGGAGTCAGCGTCGGCGTGACCGGAACCGTCCGCTTTGCAGGCAGGATGTCCGGCGCCCTTCTGGAAAAGGGCGCGGATGTCTGTGACATGAGTTTTATGGAGATCCGGCCCGCACAGGAATCGCTGCCGGACTTTTCGGACTGCGGTTGGCTGGTTTTTACCAGTCCCAACGGGGTGAGAGTCTTTCTGGATCACATGCGGAGCGAAGGGCGGGATCTGCGGACGCTGTCCGGCTCAAAAATCGCGGTGATCGGCCCCGGCACGTCGGAAGCGCTGCGGGAAGCAGGGCTTTATCCGGACTATATGCCCAAGATCTATGATGCAGTGCATTTGGCCCAGGGACTTGCGGAGACTATTGCAAGGGAAACGGGTCAGGAAGGCAAGGAAGCAGGCGGGGAGGGAAGATGCGGAGAAACGCAGGACAAGCGGACGCGCCGCCAGACGGTTTTCCTCCGCGCAAAGCAGGGAAGCGGCATTCTGCCGCAGATATTTTGTGAGCGCGGCATCCCTTATGTAGAGCATTCCCTCTATGAGCTGGGGGTGCAGGAGGGCAAGCGGGACGCCGTGATCCGCAAGGAGCCGGACTATATTGTCTTCGGCTCCGCCATGGGGGCAAGAGCCTATTTCGAGGGACTGGAGAAGCATGGAATCCGGCATACAGGGAGCCGCTATGTCTGCATCGGGGAATGGTGCGCAAAAGAAGTGCGTCGCCATGTGCATACGCAGACGCTTGTGGCGGAGGAAGCCGGTGTGGACGCAGTTGTAGCATGTCTGTGCAGGGGAGTGTGCGGGAAGGAACGTTGACGGACCCGCTTATGTACAGGCGGCAGAGATTTCATGGGACGAGAAAAGAAAGAAGGAAGAAATCATGCACCGATTCAGAAGATTGAGAAGGGACGGGAGAATCCGCTCTATGATGCAGGAGACCAGACTGCATCCGAAAGATATGATTTACCCCATATTTGTCATGGAAGGCGAACAGATCAAGAACCCCGTGGATTCCATGCCGGGAGTCTTTCAGTATTCCATAGACTGTCTGGATGAGATCTTGGAGCAGGTGAAGGCGGCTGCCATCGGGGGCATTATGCTTTTCGGGATTCCGGCCTGCAAAGATCCGCAGGGGAGTCAGGCCTATGCGCAGGACGGCGTCACCCAGAGGGCCGTTCGCTATATCAGGGAGAAGTACCCGGAAATATACATCGTGGTGGATGTGTGCCTGTGTGAATACACTTCCCACGGACATTGCGGGATGGTGTGCGGGGAGGAGGTACTTAACGATGAGACGCTGCCTTATCTGGTGAAAATGGCCGTGAGTCTTGCGGAGGCCGGAGCGGACATGGTGGCACCCTCCGATATGATGGACGGCCGGGTGGGGGCCATACGGGAAGGACTGGATCTGGCGGGTTTTACCCAGACGCCGATTATGGCGTACAGCGCGAAATTTGCCTCCGCCTACTATGGGCCTTTCCGGGAAGCGGCCCACTCTGCGCCGGACTTCGGGGACCGGAAAAGCTACCAGATGGATTTCGCCAACGGGCGGGAGGCGCTGCGGGAAATCCGGGCGGACATAGAGGAGGGGGCGGACATTGTGATGGTGAAACCGGCTTTGGTTTATCTGGATGTCTTAAAGGAGGCGGCGCTTACGTTCGATATGCCCATTGCGGTGTATAATGTGAGCGGAGAGTATGCCATGGTGAAGGCGGCGGCGGCCAACGGATGGATTGACGAGAGAAGGATTGTGTCTGAAAATCTCACGGCCATGAAGCGGGCGGGCGCGAAGATTATCATTACCTATCATGCGCTGGAGGCCGCCGCATGGGAGAAGGACAGGTAACAGGGCATTCTCCGCAGGTGTTGGGAGGATAAGATGGAAAACATAAGATCAGAACAGCTTTTTAACAGGGCGAAACAGAGAATCCCCGGCGGGGTCAATTCTCCGGTGCGGGCTTTTGGTCCGGTGGGGGGACATCCCTTTTTCGTGGAGCGGGCGCAGGGACCGTGGCTTTTTGACGTGGACGGGCACAGGTATCTGGACTATGTCTGCTCTTGGGGGCCGGACATTTTAGGACATGCGCACCCGCAGGTGGTGGCGGCGGTGCAGAGAGCCTGCGCGGGCGGCCTTACTTTCGGTGCGCCCACAGAGGGGGAAGTGGAGCTTGCGGAGCTGATTGGCATCTGTGTGCCTGACGTGGAGATGGTCAGGCTTGTCAGCTCCGGGACGGAGGCGGTGATGAGCGCCATGCGCGTGGCCAGAGGCTTTACGGGCCGGGAGAAGATCATCAAGTTTGCGGGAAATTACCACGGTCATTCCGACGGCCTGCTCGTGAAAGCCGGTTCCGGGCTGATGACCCGGTCGGAGCCGGACAGCGCGGGTGTACCGGCGGGATACGCGGCGGACACTTTGACGGCGGTCTATAATGACGGGGAATCCGTGCGCGCGCTGCTGGAGGAAAATTACGGTCAGGTGGCGGTGGTGGTGGTGGAGCCGGTGGCGGCCAACATGGGCGTGGTGCCGCCGAAAAAGGGGTTTTTAGAGGACTTGCGCCGCATGACAAAGGAACACGGTACGCTTTTGCTTTTTGATGAGGTGATCACGGGCTTCCGGCTGGGGCTGGGCGGTGCGTCGGCGTACACGGGCGTACACGCCGACCTGTACACCTTCGGAAAGATCGTGGGCGGCGGGATGCCGCTGGCGGCTTACGGCGGCAGACGGGATATCATGTCCTGCGTCGCACCGTTGGGCGCGGTCTATCAGGCGGGGACGCTTTCGGGAAATCCGGTGGCGGTGGCGGCGGGCATTGCTACGCTGAAAATACTGATGGACGATACGGGAATCTATGAGAGGATCGACAGGCGGGCGCAGACACTTTCGGAGGCTTACCGGAAGGCGGGGCTTGTGGTGAACCGGGCAGGTTCGCTGCTGTCGGCATTTTTCGTCCCCTCCCGGGATGCCCATAGCGCAGGGGCAAACGTTTCCGGAACAGGGGGCGGGGAGCAGCAACGGCAAAAACAGGAGAGGCAGGTGGAAAATTATGGGGACGCCTGCCGGTGCGACAGAAAGGCCTTTGCGGACTATTTCAACCATATGCTGGCGCATGGTATTTATGTGGCGCCCTCCCCGTTTGAGGCGATGTTTGTGTCGGACGCCCATTCCGACGAGCTGATCGAAAAGACTTGTGAAGCCGTCGCCGCGTGGGTCAGGGGCGGCTGACATATGGCAGACGGACTTTTCCATAGGAAATGTCCGGACCGGGAGGGAAAGTCTGCATATACGGTTGCGCCGCAGAGGTGATTGGAATATAGTAGATAAGGAGGATAATAAATGGGTGATATTGATGATGTGATTAGGATGTTGGACAATCTGACGCAGGACGGCGTCAGCCGGATCAAGGTGGAAACCTCGGAGGAGCTTTCCGGTGGAGAGCAGAAAAAGGCGTACCATCACGGACGCTGCGATGTGGGCAGTCCCTTTGCTACAGGAAAGCTTTTTGACGCGCAGGACCCGGACTGCGGATAGAGGATTGAACAGTGTCCGCCGGTCAAAAAGATTTGCCCGAAAGTGGTATAAGGATTTATTTTAAGTGATTGAAATAAAATACGGGTTATGCTACAATTTACTCGTATGATTTCGGCTTCGTTTTTTTATGGGAGGATAACTCCAACACAGCTATGTTGCCATAAGAAAGCTTGGGGGTTGCTATCCGTAAATGTTACAGATAGCCGACGTACATAAACATAACATGATTAAAGGAGAAGTGGAGATGCGCAAGAGTATAAAAATCATGGCCGGAGTCCGGGTTGCGGCTGCCTTGCTGGCAGTTATGGTGTTCAGTGTGATGACGACAAAAAACATTTATAATATGGAGGACAGTGCGGCGAACAACGTTGCGGTGAACGATGTGCTGCAGAGGGCGCAGAAGGCGGAGACAGCCCACTACAAGTGGTCTTCCAACCTGAGCAACGCCCTGTATGCGAATATGGAATTTACCGGCAGCACGGACCCCACAGGCTGTGTGCTGGGACAGTGGCTTTACGGAGAGGCGGGAACGGAAGACAAGGCGATCCTAGACCTGCGCACCCAGCTTGAGCCGCTGCACAAGGAACTGCATGAGTCAGCGACCTATGTGCTTGACCTGTATAATACGGACCAGACGCAGGCGCAGGCGTATTATCAGGGGACGATTTCGAGCAATCTGAATGTTCTGGTAGGGCTTTTAGAGCAGGTTGTGGAGCGCGGTGTGGAGCTGAATGAGATCAGCGCGGCAAATATGGAGCAGACCGTTCATACCATGCATGTTGTTACAGGTGCCGGACTTATGCTGACATTAGTCTTACTGTTAAGTCTGGTGTTCTATATTATGAGACGTGTGCTGAAGCCGATCCTGTTGATCACGGCAAAGACGAAGCCGTTACAGGATGGCTGCATGAAGATTGAACTGAATTATGATGCCAACGACGAGATCGGTGATCTGGCAAGGACGCTGAAGCAGTCCATAGAGCGGATCAACCGGTATATCGAAGATATCAACCGTATGATGAGCCAGCTTTCCAGCGGCAATTTTGACGTGAGCGCGTCGGTTCCGTTTATCGGTGATTTCCGTTCGATCTCGGATTCGATTGACAGCTTCACAGGGTCTCTTTCTTCGGCTATGTCCAATATCAACAATGTGGAGCATAAGGTGTTCGGCCATGCACAGAGTCTTTCAGGCAGTTCACAGATGTTGGCGCAGGGCGCGACCGATCAGGCGGCGGCTGTGGAGGAACTTACCGCCACCACGGAAGATCTGGCGAGAAGCGCGGAGAAAAATATGCAGATGGCATCAGAGATGCGGGATAACGCGCGCCTGACGGGCGATCAGGTGAACCTGAGCAGCCAGCAGATGGAGCAGTTGATCAGCGCGATGACGGATATCAGCGAGACATCTCAGGAGATTGAAAACATCATTTCCACGATTGAAAATATTGCTTTCCAGACAAACATACTGGCGCTGAACGCAGCGGTGGAGGCAAGCCGTGCAGGCGAGGCGGGCAAGGGCTTTGCGGTAGTGGCGAAGGAAGTCCGTGATCTGGCGGCGAAGTCTGATCAGGCGGCCAAGGCGACGAAGGATCTGATCGAAAATTCCGTGCAGGCAGCAGGCCGTGGCAGCAAGATTGTGGATGAAGTGTCCGAATCCCTGAAAAAGACGCTCGCGCTTGTTACGGAATCAAACAGCGCCGTGGAGGAGTTTGCCGATGCGGTGCAGATAGAGGCTACCGCGATTTCACAGGTATCAGATGCTCTTGGACAGATATCTAATGTGGTGCAGACCAATACCGCCAACAGCGAGGAGTCCGCGGCGGTCAGCGCGGAGCTGTACGAGCAGGTGAACAGACTGCAGACACAGACCAGCAGATTCAAACTGAAACACTAAGAAGCAGGGGAAAAAATGATGCCGGAAAAAATAATACCGTATAAAATTTATCTGGAAGAGGAAGAGATGCCGAGACAGTGGTACAATGTCCGGGCGGACATGAAGAATAAACCCGCACCGCTGTTACATCCCGGTACTCTGCAGCCGATTACCTTTGAGGAACTGCGGGAAGTGTTCTGTGACGAGCTTGCGAGACAAGAACTGAACGACACGGATGCCTATATCGACATTCCGCAGGAGATTCTTGACTTCTATAAGATGTATCGGCCGTCGCCGCTTGTGCGTGCGTACTGTCTGGAGAAGAAACTGGATACACCGGCGAAGATCTATTATAAATTTGAGGGAAACAACACGAGCGGTAGCCATAAGCTCAACTCCGCGATTGCGCAGGCCTATTATGCGAAACAGCAGGGACTTAAGGGTGTTACTACGGAGACGGGAGCCGGGCAGTGGGGAACGGCGCTGTCTATGGCATGTTCCTATTTTGATCTGGACTGCCATGTCTATATGGTGAAGGTTTCCTATGAGCAGAAACCTTTCCGGCGTGAGGTGATGCGCACCTACGGCGCGCAGGTGACGCCGTCGCCCTCCGACACAACGAAAGTAGGTCGGAAAATTCTCGAAGAGTTCCCGGGAACGGGCGGCAGTCTTGGCTGTGCGATTTCCGAGGCGGTGGAGGCGGCCGGGGAGAGAGAAGGCTATCGTTACGTGCTTGGCAGCGTGCTTTCACAGGTGCTCCTGCATCAGTCCATCATCGGTGAGGAGACGAAGGCGGCGCTCAGAAAATATGACATTAAACCGGATATGATCATCGGCTGCGCGGGCGGCGGGTCCAATCTGGGCGGCCTGATATCTCCCTTTGTGGGAGAGAAGATCAGAGGGGAGGCGGACTACCGTATTTTGGCGGTGGAACCGGCATCCTGCCCAAGCCTGACCAGAGGAAAATATGTGTATGATTTCTGTGATACCGGAAAGGTGTGTCCGCTTGCAAAGATGTATACGCTGGGAAGCGGCTTTATGCCCGCGCCGAACCATGCGGGAGGCCTGCGCTATCACGGTATGAGTTCCGTTGTGTCGCAGCTCTATGACGACGGCCTGATCGAGGCGGTCAGCGTAGAGCAGACGGCGGTATTTAAAGCGGCGGAGGAGTTTGCGAGAGTGGAAGGCATCCTTCCGGCGCCGGAGAGCGCACATGCGATCAAGGCGGCCATCGACGAGGCTGTGAAGTGCAAAGAGACGGGCGAGGAGAAGACCATTGTCTTCGGCCTGACAGGCACGGGTTATTTCGATATGGTGGCTTACGGCAAGTTCCACGACGGACAAATGACGGATTATATTCCGTCGGAAGAGGATCTGGCAAAAGGGTTTGCAGGGCTTCCTTCTGTTCCGGAAAAATGATTTTAAAGATAAGGATATAAAGATTGGAAAGAGAGGATCGCGCAGGTCTTCTCTTTTTTCTGTGGCAGATATGGCGGTAAGGTTTGCGCGACGGATCAATATGTGGTACAATGTACGCGATAACAATGAGCGGTGTACAGACGGGGGCTTCGGATGGCGCTGCGGCATAAAACAGGTTGGGAGAATCATATGAGAGTGTGCGAAAGAAAAATCGGAAAAAAATGGAAGGGATTTGCGGCTCTTCTGCTGTTGACTGTATCGGTCATTGCCTGCGGAAAGAACGTACAGGCGGCGGGACGGCCCGTCTCCATCACCGACTGCCATATTGCGGGTGGGAATGTGAACTGTACGCTGAAGGCGTCAGGTGTTCCGTCCAGCGACGATGGCAAATATTATATCTATGCGGATGAGGTTTATCAGGACGGCCCGGTCGGATCGGTAGTGTCTGTAGTGGAAGCGGGCGCCTCTGTGTCGGCATCCTTTCCTCTGAATTACAATACACCGGACTCTAACTTGAGCCGGAAATTTCTTGTGGCGGTGAAGCGGGGCGGCCAGATGGTTCAGGTCAGTGACGAGCACTATATCACGAACCCGGAAGCTGTCGCGGCTTTTACTTCGGGACGTATGACGAGAGGAATCAAGGGTATTCTGCCGGAGATTTCCGCGATCAACAGCGGGGAGCTTAAAGATCTCGGCGTGCAGCAGATCGTCTACAATATCTATCTCGATGAGATCTGCGCCGCACCGGAAGACGCGGGGACGCTTCCCTTTTCCTATAACGGACAGACCTTCTATTTCAGCCACGGCAGGATTGACCACTATGACCAGATGGTCAGGGGATTTAACGAGCAGGGAATGCAGGTGACCATGGTGCTCCTAAACAGAGGCGGCACGGCGGGATCTGCGGATCTGGTACACCCCCAGGCAAGAGGCGCGGAGTGCCCCAGCTATGCCCTGAACGTGGCGGAGAGCGGCGGCGTGGAACATCTGAAAGCGGTGTGCGCTTTTCTGGGACAGCGTTACTCCGGAAAGACCGGAAACGGCCAGATTGACAACTGGATTCTTGGCAATGAGGTCAACGCCAGAACTTCTTGGTGGTACATGGATTCCGCCAACCTTGACGTGAATGTGAGCGCTTATGTGAAGGCTTTTCGTATATTTTACAATGAGCTGAAAGCCATGAACGGGAATGTGTGGGTATACAATTCCATCGATCAGGAGTGGGGGCGCAAGTCCAATCCCGGCAGTTTTCTGGCGAAGGATTATCTCGACCAGTTTAACTATTACATCAATCGGGAGGGGAATATCGACTGGGGACTTTCCTATCACCCTTACAACTCGCCGCTCTATGATCCTTACGCGTGGAACGGGCCTGCGGTGTGGGTGAAGAACAGCGTTTCCACCCCTTACATTACGATGCAGAATATCGACATACTGATTGACTATATGCATCAGCCCAAGTTCTTAAGCCCTTCGGGGCAGGTGCGCAGCATTTCCCTTGCGGAGATCGGGTATACCTCCTATTTCGGCAATGAGAATCAGGAGGCGTCGGTGGCTTACGGCTATCTGAAAGCGGCATCTCTGCCGGATGTGGACGCGTTTATGCTGTTCCGGTTTAAGGACGACGCACACGAGATGGAGAGCAAGCTGAATCTGGGCATTACGAATCTGGACGGCAGCCATAAACCCGCCTACGATATTTATAAACAGCTTGGCACGGCAAATGAAGGGGCGGCCAAGGCGCGCGCCTCGCAGATTATCGGCATGGACATTGATCAGATGCTCCGGGAAAATATCGTCTGGACACGCGGCGGTGACGGGGTAGTGCAGTGATATGGGAACTGGCATTTAAACATAAAAATCGAGCGCGTGTGCGCTCGATTTTTCAGATATTCAATTCAGGCGGAACGTCGAGTTCATGAGGAACCGGCGCTCCGTTTTTCTTTCTCTGGCGCACGCATTCTGTCAGCAGATACTCTATCTGGCCATTCACCGATCGAAAGTCATCCTCAGCCCAGGCAGCGATGGCGTTGTAGAGTTTGGCGGACAGACGAAGCGGCACCTGCTTCTTGCTGTTATCGGCCATCTAATAGAGCGTGCCGGAATTGACAACGGGCTGGGCGTCCCGGTTGCTGCAAAGCACCACCAGAAGATTGGATACCATGGCGGCCTTGCGTTCCTCATCCAAATCTACGATTTCTTTCTCGGAAAGGCGGCTTAAAGCCATTTCCACCATGCCGACCGCACCGTCCACAATCATTTTGCGGGCGTCGATCACTGCGGATGCCTGCTGTCTCTGGAGCATGGCTGCGGCGATTTCGGGTGCGTAAGCCAGATAAGTGATCCTCGCTTCCACGATCTCAAGTCCTGCCTGTTCCACCTTGCCCTGAATCTCTTCCTTGATTCTCTTCGCTACCACCTCGCTGGAGCCGCGAAGCGATCCTTCGTCCGCCATACCGTCCCCGGTGGTATCCACATTTTCAGCCACATCGTAGGGGTAGAGGCGCACGATATTTCTGAGGGCGCTGTCACACTGGAGGGAGAGATATTCTTTGTAGTTATCCACGTTGAATACGGCCTTGGCGGTGTCCGTCACCTGCCACATCACGGCGATGGCGATCTCTATGGGATTGCCAAGACAGTCGTTGATTTTCTGGCGGCTGTTGTTCAAGGTCATAATTTTTAAGGATATTTTTTTGCTGGCGCCGCTGCCGCTGCCGGAGAGCTGAATGTTCTGGCCTCCTGAGGACAGATTGAAACGGTTGATGCCTGATGAGCCGTCCACATCGCCGCTCTGCTTCAGCTTGGTTTCTGCCGCGGGATTCAGCGCGCTGCAGAAGGGATTCATCCAGTAGAAACCTTCTTCTTTCAAAGTGCCGATATATTTGCCAAACAAGGTCAGCACCACCGCTTCCTGGGGTCTGAGCACCACGAGACCGCAAAACAGAATCCAGCCGAACAGCAGAAAGAGGAGACCGAGAACAAAGAATGCGATCCCTACGGGACTTTGCGGGCCTTCTTCGCTGAGTCCCGTGATAGCACCGACTATGGCCGCAGCGAGGGCTGCTGCATACAGAAACAATGTCAGGAGAAGCATAGCCATACCGTTTTTACTTTTGTGTAATACTTTTTCTTCCATAATGATATCCTTTCCTTTCTTTTGTAATGGTTTGTTGTAGCATTTTGGTGCTTGGTCTGTGTTGATACTTGAATGATATCATTATGATATCAAAATGTCAACTATAATGATAAGGATTGTTAAAAATGATGTTTGGAAAATCTTAAGAATACAGTGAATAATAAAATAAGGATTGTATGTTATACTAAATAAACAGTAAGCGCCAAAATGCGACTTTGGAGCATTTTGTGTGCATTGTGGTTACTTCGTAAC
>CARUOB010000062.1:0-972 GCA_949076555.1 uncultured Lachnospiraceae bacterium
GGAGATTGTGGTATATTAAACATAAAGAAGGACATCTGCGTCAACAGATGCCCAACAGGAGCTACCGATAGACGGTTAGCCCGATTAGTCAGTTACAGCTATAGCCGCATCCTTTGGTCGAGAGGGCGGCTATTTCTGTGTCTTGTTACTATCCTTACCGATAGAGTATCCTATTCCGAAGCAGGTCAAGCCAAAGCTCAACACCGCCATAAGTCCTAAAATATCCATTGGCTCAGCCCTCCTTTCTCCAGATACTGTTTATCTTCTGAAGCCAGCACATCCAATCATCGGATTTTAGCTGTTCGGTTACACCCTCATTTTTTGCCATCTGCCTCATTCTCCCATACTGTCCGATATGATGGCAAGTATCAAAAGGCAGACAGGCTCCTTTAAAATAGAGTTTGACCCCATAAAGCCCGGAAAGACCGATTCTTCAGGCGCAGCCGCCAAAGCCGCCAAAACCGAAACCGACGCCCTCTCCGGCCTGAACTCCGAGATGGATAAACTCCAGTCTGCCTACAAGGCCCTCTGCAGCATCAGGGATACTTACAATCAGAACGGGAAGATTACCGCAGACCAGTATCAGGAGCTTACAAACATGGGCTTCCTCTTCCTCTCGCAGCTTGTGGACGAGAACGGACAGCTTGGTTTAAATGCCAGCGCCTTCGAACGTCTCTCACAGGCCAAGCTCGAGGAAATGCAGATCCAGATGGCAAGAAATGCCACAGACACCATCAACGGCTTAAAAACCGAAGCGGCGGCGGTAGAATATCTCACCTACGCCAACGAACAGCTTCGCGACGCGGCGCTCGGAGCCGCTGAAGCACAGCTTAAGGCCGCTGTAGACAGCGCCAGTGCGCGCGGCGGCAAGCAGGCCGAAGCCGCCAAACAGATTTATCAGGGCTATCAGGCCGCCAAGCAGATGGCCGAAAAGGTGGATTTCTCCTTTACGCCCGCCGCCTCCTCTTCCAC
>CARUOB010000062.1:982-2482 GCA_949076555.1 uncultured Lachnospiraceae bacterium
AAAGGTTCCTTCGAGGGCGATGCGGAGCATCAGGATCAGATCTGGGACGCGGAAGAATCTTACCGCGATTATCTGGAATCCATCAAAGAAACCTACAACTGGATCGAAATCTTTCTGGAAAACCTCTCCAAAAAAACCGCCGCGCTGATCGACAAAGCGGGCAGATTTATTTCATGGTCAAAGAAAAACGCCATGATTAACCGGGCGGTAAAGGCCACGGACAAACAAATTTCCGGGCAGAATAACGCCTACGTCTACTATGCGGAAAAAGCAAGACGGGTTGGGTTAAGCAACGCCTACATCGATAAAATCCAAAACGGCACGCTGACCATGGAAGACATGCAAAACGAGGCTCTTTCGGATAAGATCGAAAAGTATCAGGAATGGTATGACAAGATGGCGGCCTGCGAGGACGCCGTCACAGATCTCTACGACCAGGAGCGCGACCTCATCAGGCAGAAAATGGACAATGTGCTGGATTATTACAGCGACCTGGACTCCTACATGTCCTCCATCGTTTCAAAGATAGACAGCTTTATCTCCCTGACAGACGAAATGGGTAAGCGCAGTTCCCTCTCCGACCTTCTGGAACAGTTTGCCGCAGTCAATGAGCAGGCCGCACACTTCCGCTCCCAGACAACGGCCACCCGGGAAGACGCAAAAGAGAATCCCTTCGAAAGTTCCGAACGGGTAAAAGCTGCCGAAGAGAAGGAAAAGGAGGAACTGGTCTCCTCTCTCGCTTCACAGAAAACACATGCCGAATCGGGAGCCAAGAATACAGGTACCTACCAAAAACTTTTGAAGGAAATCGCCAAAGCATCGACAGCGGAAGAAAAGAAAAAGGCGGAGTTGGACGCTGTCGAAGCCAAAAACAAGATCGACGAGAACGATTCCGAGAAAGTCAGAAAACGCAAAGAAAAGAATATCGCGCCAAAGAAAACCGCCTACGAAAAGGCGAAGAAAAAGCGGGAAGCTCTGGAGGCCCAAAAGAAACAACTGGAATAAAACGCCACCGCGGACACCATCGTGGAATACGCCAAACTGTACGATACGGAGCAGACTCTTTTAGCCAGACAGAAAAAGAAGGAGGCGCAGGGAAAAACCTTATCCAAGGCCGACGCCAAAAAGCTGGCGGACACACAGGCCAAAATGGCGGAAATCTCCGGCGAAAGAAACGCTGCCATCAATGAACTGGAAAACCGGCTCTCCATCGCAAAAGGAGACAAGGCCGAAGAAACCGAGGCGGAAAAGCTGAAAAACCGGCTCGCCGCAATCATCGGCAGGGAAGAAGACGGAAAAGACAGGGTCGGTTCCGGCATCAAAGAGTCCGCCACCTACCAGAGACTCTTAAAAGATATCGCCGACAAAGAAGCGGCGATCGAGAAAGAACAGAATAAATACAACGGCAAAAAGGCAAGTAAGGCACAGCTGGACGCACAGAAAAAGAAGCTGGATCAAATGAACGCACAGCTTGCCGCCTACAACGAAAAGAAATCGGCG
>CARUOB010000062.1:2492-17331 GCA_949076555.1 uncultured Lachnospiraceae bacterium
GCTGTAAAAAAACGCCACCGCAGACACCATCGCAGAGTACAGCAAGGTATACGATTCCTTTCGCAAACTTCAGGATAAGCTGGACAGCGGAAAAGTCCTGTCCGCTTCCGACTGGAAAAAATACAATACCTACAGCGGCCAGTTACAGCAGTTTGCCGACGAGAGGGAAGCCACCGTCAAATCTTTAAACGAACAGCTCGAAAAACTCCAGAGTCCCGGCGATAAGGCTGCCAACATCAAACGCGAGTATGAGGAAGCCTCCGAGGACATCCGCGAAAGCTATAAGAATCAAATCGACTCCATAGACTCCGGCATGAAAGCCTCCAGCCAGTACAAAAACCTGCTCGCCCAAAAGCAACGTCTGGAAAACAAGCGCGACAGCGCAAAAGGACTGACCGCCACCGAGGAAAAGGCGCTTAGAAAATACACGGCGGAGCTTGACGCGCTGGAAAAGGGAGCCACCGGAGACAACGTCGCAAACTACATGAAAACATGGGAGCAGTGGTACGCCCTCCGGCTAAAGATTGACAAAGGTACGGCCTTGAGCAAAACGGACGCCGCAAAATACGACGAACTAAGTTCTAAGCTCGAAGGCTGGAACGAGGAAAAGCAGTCCCGGATCAACGACCTCTTATCTCTGATGGAGGACGATCTGGAAAAGCTGCGTAAATCTAACGATGAGAATCTGGCCGACGCGGAGGCTGAGACCAACAGCTATTACTCCACCGTGTACGGGCTGGCGAGGCAGATCGCCGAATACAACTTAACCGCCCTGAACGAACAGCTTTCCTGTCTGGACGCCTATATCGGCTACTACAGTGATCTCGTATCGCTCTACGACCGGTTCTCCGGCGACAAACTTTCCCGTCTTATGACGGATCTGGACGAAGGCGCTTTATCCGATCAGGTCAGCGTATATGAAAAGTATCTGGACACGCTGACCTCGAAATACGATGCAACGCTCTCCCAAATCAATGAGTACAAACAGCTTCTCGATGCCATCGACACCAACGATTTCCAGTCGTCCATGTCCCTGTTTCAAAAGGCCATGGACAATTATCAGGCTTCCGGCAACACGGAGATGGCGGACAGGCTGCAGGCCGTTCTCGATTTATTAAACGAACGCGCCGCCGATGCGGACAACTGGGACGAATATGCGGATCTGTGGACCAGCGAATGGGAACAGGCGCTTGCGGATGCGAAATCCGGCCTGATCGAAACAGCCGGTTCCATACAGGAGATCAACGACGCCTTGCGGGAAGTGCGATTCTCAAGTATCACGGACGCCATCGAAGAGTTAAACCGGGCGGACGGCATTCTCTCCTCCATGTCAGGCCTGATTCAGGATGCATGGCTCTATGGGGACGAGGGGCTTACCGAGTATGGAAAATCCAAGGCCGCCCTATTGGTATCCCAGCTTGAAAACGCCCAGAACAGGGCGGAAGAATATCTGGAACTCACAAAACGGATCGAGGAAAATCAGGATACCTACGCCTCGGATACCGCCTATCAGGAAGCGCTCTCTGAGGCTTCCCAAAACTACTACAGCACCCTCTCCGACGCCGCCTCTCTGGAAAACGCCATCATGGATCTGATGAGACAGGCGAAGGAGGAGGAAGTTTCCGGCTGGAAAGATATCATTTCCGCCAGAAAAGAAGCCTTACAGGCTAAGAAATCCTACTACGACTACGACAGAAACCTAAAGGAGAAAAACAAGAACATCGACTCCCTGCGGGCGGAGCTTGCCGCCTTAAACGATATCAACACCGCTCAGGCAAAGGCCAGAAAAGCCAAGCTGGAAGCACAGCTTGCACAGGCGGAAGAAGAACTTGAAACCGCCAGAACGGAACACGAGTATTCCATCAGCATGGACGCCCTCGACGATTACGCGAAAACGCTGGCAGAAGCGCTGGATGAATCCACGCAGACCGTAGAGGAAACCTTGGAATCCCAGAAGAAAGTGATCGAGGAGGCCAAAGAACTGTACCGCACTTCCACGGACGCGGTGGAGGAAACCATGCAGAAGGTCACCGACTTTTACCGTCTTGCAGGAGAACGGATGGATACTTTTCTTGCGAATCTCCCGGAATCGGACCTTTCTCCAAACCTCGTCCGTCTTCCTGATACCGCGGGCGCATTGGAGGCGATACCTTCTTCCGGCCGGGAGTCTGTGGAAATCGTCAACCACTACGACGCCCTGTTACGTGTCGACGGCAGTGTGGACAGGGACGCACTCCCTGGCCTGCAGGATATTCTGGAAAAATCTTATCAGTACACCACACAAAAACAGTATGCCGATCTAAAAAAGATCGGGTACGCCCTACATTGAAAAAGCAGACGGAGGGCGCGGGAAAATCTTTGATTAACCCCGCCCTCCCGGAAAGGAGGCAACCATTACATGTCATTCTTAGACGCATATTCTTTTATCTTCGACGGCGAAAGCAGCGATTCTTATAACCTGATGATGTGCTGGATCGACGACACTGCGGACATTTCCGCAAACGGGCTTCGCCGGACAATCGACAGCGGCGCCGTCAACCACGTCCGCTTAAAGACAAACAATTACGGCGTGAGTTTTGACGGAAATATCGAGTTTTCCTTTTATATTATCAAAAAGGACGAGACGCCTTTTACCAGACAAGAGTCCATGGCCGTCAACCGCTGGCTTACCCGTTCCACCGTGCCCAGAGCCTTATACTTTAGCGATAACGCTGTGCCCACGCTCCATTACTACGCCGTCTGCACGGAGATCGAGGACAAGGTTTTTCTGGAGCATCAGGCCAAACGTCTGGTTTTCAAGACAAATTCCCCTTTCGGTTTCACCGATCCCGCCGAGAAAAAGTTCCGCGTTACAGGCGAGGAAGTCTTCGACGTAGATAACCTTGCCGAAACGGTTAACGGACTCTTCTATCCCCGGATTCTCTTATCCGCCAAAGACACCGGCGCCATTGTAATCGAAAACGTGAGCGACCAAAAATCAGTGACTCTCACTTTTTCCGAGTCATTCTTGCCGGACAGTTCGGGGAACCGGACGCTCCTGATCGACAGCGCGCAAATGAAACTGCTTGACGTAAATAACGGCGGCCGTCTCGTGCCGTTTCATGAAGTGGGCTGGACGACACAATATTCCAGCTACGTCTCATCCGTTGACAGCTTCATGGAATCAATCTACTGGTTCCGACTCATACCGGGAACAAACACCGTTAAGATAACGGGCAGCTGCGAGGCCGCCTTTATCTTTGAATTTCCCAGAAAGGCAGGATGTTTATGATTTATCTGGCAAAACCTACGGGCGAAATACTCGGCAGGCCAAGCGGTCTCAGGGAGGAAACCTGTAAAGTGAAAAAAACGTTGACCGACATGTGGGAGCTTTCCTTTGACGTCAACAAATATACGGATGAAAAGGATGACTTTTCGTCCTCCGATTTTTACGAATCCCTCTCCGAAAACATGTATCTATTGCTGGAGAGCGATACGGCCAACGCTCTTTTTCTGATCGACACAAAACCTGTCGTCACAAACGACGGCATACAGGAAACCAAGAGCATCACGGCCCACACGGCAGAGTGCGAACTGCAGCAGAAATTTCTCCGCAGCTTTTACATCAATAACGGCACCGGAGAAAGTCAGGAATATCTGGCGGATGACAACATTGATCCCTACACCGGACTGCCAAAGGAATATATCCGCCTCGTCAATTTTGAAAAGCCCGGACTTTCCCTGCTGCATCTGGCATTGCAGGAAACCGGATGGACAGTGGACGACAGCTTGCAAACTGCGGAGGCAGAAGCCTGCGCCGGAAAATATCAGTTCAGCGTGGACGGAAAGGATGTCTATTCTTTCCTCATGAGCGAAGTCGCCCAGACGGCAAAAATTCTCTTTTTCTTCGACCGCAGAAAACGCAGGGTCAGCTTCCGCTCCTATACGCATATCGGTAAGGACACCGGCATTTGCATCGGCCTGCGCAATCTGGCAAGCCGGATTCAGATCGAATCCACCGCGGACGCGGCGCTGATCACCGCATACCGCCCGGCCTGTGACGGCGGCTTGGGTATCGAATATGTCAACTTCGGCGATCCCTGCCTGTACAATCTGGATTACTTCGCAGACACACACGATGCGTACGGGGATTATCAGTACGTCACCGAAAGTTTCCATGACCAGTACGCGGCATGGAAAAAGAAGCGGGAAGAGCTGCGGCCGGATTACATCGCCCTGACAGAATCCTATAACAAAACCCTCCTCGATGTAAGCGAATTACAAAACCGCCTTCCCAACGACGGCTGCAGCATCGACTACAAAACCTATAAGGCGGACGAGCTTGCCTTCTCCTTAAACGCCTATGAAAAGGCGCTGGCCGCATTAATCACCCTGTACAAAAAGGAGTATCCCGCCCTCTATGCCGATCCCGGCGCCAAGCTGGATGAATCGCATCTGCGCACTACCATGTACTGGCACGACTACTACGCTTACAAATATCAGATTATTCCCGCCGTTGTGGAGGCCATGAAAATCTGGTATGCGACAGACCAAAACGGCAATCTTTTAAGGGATGAAAACGGAAACTATGTGGTATGCGAAAACGGAAACCCCGCTTACGCGGGAAATCCTGCTATCGTAAAACCGGTAAACGCCTTTTTGTATGAATTTGAACTGTACGGACTGACCGAGCTGAAAGCAAAGAAAAAGGCGTGGATGGAATGCGTCAATCTTTTATATCGTGACGGTTTTATCACCTCCGGCACAAAGGAAAATCCAAAGGCCTACCTGACTCCCGACGAAACCGGCTGGGGACGGCTGACGGCCGGACAAAAAGCGCAGTTTACCACCATTGCGGCATTCAAAGATACGCTCAACAGCTATCTCGACTACATGGCATTCGCCTCTCGCCCTAACGCCATAACCGGCACAACCTGCAAAGGCATCGTCCGCCTGTGCGAGGACGCCATTTCCAAAAGACAGGGAGAAATCGATTCCCTGCAAAAACGCCTCGCCGCCGTCGGCGCCGAGAGGGATGCCCTTTCCTCCTCCGTTCTCCCGAAAAACAATTTCAGCGCGGAGAACCTGAAGCTCTTTTGCCTCCTCGTCCGTGAGGCAGACTACAGCAGCAAAAATATCGTGACTACCAATCTGGACGACGTCCTAACCATGATAAGCGTTGCCGAAGAACTCTATCAGGACGCTGAGACGCACCTTAATACCGCATCACATCCGCAGTACACGTTTTGCACCACCATCGACAACCTGTTTGCACTGGAAGAATTTGCACCGCTGCGGGAAGATTTTGCCATCGGCAATTTCATCCGCCTGCTGCCCGATCTGTTCCGCGACGACTCCGTAAAACTGCGGCTCATATCCATCGAGTCAAACCCGCTTCTCGATACCGGAGATATCTCCGTGGAGTTTTCCACCATGACGAGATCCCTGTCAGACGTCAACGATCTGGCCTTCCTCTTCGGCGAGGGCGCTTCCGGCACTTCCCGCTCCTCCGGGTCTGCCTCCGGCGGCGGAACCTACGGCAAAAACGATGCCGAAATCCAGATCGCCAACAATATGCTGAACGCCCTGTTAAAGTCAGAAACCTTCGGCACACAAGTATCTGACGTGATTCTGGACAGTATCCGGGCCAATAAAGGGAATTTCGGAAAACTGCTTTCGCACAGCGGGATTTTTGACAGTTTGGAGAGCGGAGAAATAAAAGTAAACGGCGCATGTCTTACGAACATTATTCAATCCCTGAATTATATTGCCGGGTCAGAAGGCAGCATGTTTAATTTGGAGAATGGATCTGTCGACTTTGCGGGCGGCGCCCTGACGTACACGAAAAACAAAGGTCTGGTCATAAAAGGGGCAAAGGGAAAAACTTCCATAGACGGCTCCTCCGTCAACACCGGCGCCATTACATCGAATAACTATAACGGTACGTCCGGAAACCCTCTCGGAAATACAAAAGGTTCCATTATTGATCTGACGAATGGACAGTTCAGTTTGGGCGGCGGAAAGCTCAAGCTGAACGACAATAACCTACTGGTCAAGGGCAACGTGATTGCTGACAGTCTGATCGCTAATCAGTTCGGATCAATTGCCGGATGGAAATTTGATCAGACAGGATTTTATAAGGTCGGTGCAAACGGCGAAAAGCAAATGATACTGGGGGATGAGGGGATTTCTGCCGGGGAGAGTTTTTCAGTAATGCAAAACGGTAAGTGTGCTATTAAGGATATCGATCGATTGGATATTGGCAGTATTCATTTAGACAAAGATTCTTCCATAACGATCGATAAAAACGTAATATCCTCCCACGGAACTGATCGGGATAAAAAATACAGAATGGATTACGCTCTTGATACAGAAGGATTTCACATTTATAATGGGGACATTTTAACACCGTCTACTGAAGCATTTGCGGATTTGCAGATTCAGTCATTGGGAACTGGTGGATTCTTAGAATTGAATAAACGTTTCCAATCTGAGCAGACTTCTTCCGGCAGATACGCCGAAAGAAAAGCAGACTGCAATTGTATAATTGACACAATGGGAATCCATGGCATAAGTAAAATATATGAACGCTACGAACTATTAAATGTACCATTTGATGAAACTATTAATACTTATGATGCAACTCTTATCAGGCCAGCAATTCCACAAAACATCCGTAACTATTTCAATCCATTTGGCGTTTTAGATTATCCTACACTTCCTCTTTACCCAAAAATAATTACTTCTGAAGGTTCCATAAATTTTGACGACGTGGAATATTTTGAAGGTTTCGGACAAACTGATTCCGTAAAAGAATATGTTTTCGAATACGGGCGTTATATCGTTAATGATTATTTGTTAACCCAAACAAGCAGTTCCGGTTCACAGCTTCGCATTTCCGAACAAGGTATGCTTTATACTTATGCAAGTTCGTCCAAAAAGTACAAATATGATATTACGGACCAAATATCTGAACCGCTTAACCCCCAAAATCTTTATGCGCTTCCCGTCATTCAGTTCAAATATAATAATAACTATTTGAGCAAAGACGACCAGCGCTACGGCAAAAATATCATCGGTTTCCTCGCCGAGGATGTATACGAAATCTATCCCATCGCCTGCAACTTGAAAGACAACGAGCCTGAGGTACCTGAGTACAATATGCTGATCGCCCCGATGTTAAAACTGATCCAAGAGCAGCATGAAGAAATCGAAAAACTGAAACAGCGAGTCACAATTTTAGAGCAGAAAGCATAACGCGTCTGCTCTCCGTTTATTTTAAAAAGGAGGCGCATTATGGAATTATTAAACAAAGACATAACCCTCGGCTTCTACAACGACACAGGCATCGTCAACCTGCCTGTGTCGCAGTACGACGCCGGACGCATTATCTCCATCGGCTTTACAAACGACGGCAAAAGATTTGAGATACCCGAAAACACTTCCGTCTTTTTGAAAGCCATAAAGCCCGACGGCAAGCAAGTCAACACCGACGAATGGTGCAGCGTACACGATAACAAGGTCGTTATCGAAGTGGCCAAACAGCTCTCCGCCGCTCCCGGAATCGTGGAATGCGAGCTGGCTTTATGTGACGAGACGGGAAAACAGTATACCTCAAACCGCTTCAACATTGTGGTCAGCAAGTCCGTACACAATGACGAAAACCTGATATCCACCGACACCTACAAAAATATTCTCGATCTCCTTCTGGAGCTGAATGGCCTGAAAAAGGATCTGGTATTCAAAAAGGAAAAAGACCAGCCGGGCGGTGTACCTTCCCTGGATGATCAGGCCAAAATCCCGCGGCATGAACTGTACGACGCCGACTTAAACAGCAAAGGTGCCGTAAAGCTCGTTGACTCTGTTCAGAGCGATTCCACTGCGGACGCCGCCACCCCTAACGCCGTAAAGACCGTGAACGATACGCTGGCCGCACATATGACTGACACCGGAAACCCGCACCATTTGACGAAAGAACAGTTAGGGCTTGCCTATGTCGACAATACATCCGACGCCGACAAACCTGTATCCAACGCCCAAAAGGCAATCAACGATCTGATCGGCGCAGAGCGTGACAATGTGACCCAGAGTACCAACATAGACTACACCTATCCCGATTTGGAACAGGACAAATGCCTCAACGCCGTCGGCATAGGCACACTCGTACAGGCAGTCCGTGATCTGTCAAAGAAACTCTCGGAAGCCGTCCTGAATGTGAAACGAAGCATCCCTACCATCAAGAAAAACAATACCGTCCTGATTCCCGACGCGGCAAACGCCGTGAATATCACAGTCCCCACAAAAGTGAGTGAGCTGCAAAATGACAGCCATTTCGTGTCAACCGACACCAACACATGGAAAGCCAACACGAAGGACTCCGAAGGGTATATCCCTGCCGGAAAAGGCCACGCCAATCAGGTTTGGCGAACCGATGCGGACGGAAACCCCGGATGGCGGGAAAACAGCGTCGGCGCCGCACTCGGCTTCACTCCCGTACAGCAGGGAGGAGGCGCCGGACAAGGCGCAAACAAAGTGAAAATCGGATGGTCGACAACCGGAACGGGACTGAAAACCACCGTCGATTCCACTGACCTTGGAAAAGTTTATACCCAAAACAACTGCGATATTGTAATCCCCGTAAACAGAGGCGGCACCGGAGCCACCACCGCCGCAAACGCCTGTGCCAATATCGGTGCGGTGAAAAAGGCGGGAGATACCATGACAGGGGCGTTAAATTCCTCAAAAGCAACATATTCGTATTTGGCAGGAAACCAAGGTCAGGCGATCATCAATTCAACCGCGGCGGCAGGCGCCTACACGATGCTGGACAAGCTCAACTCCACAAACGGATATTTTACTGACGGTGTATATAACGGAAACCGGGAGCTTCACTATACGCCGAAGACAACCGTTAATGCCGGGACGAACGCAGTAGCAAAAACGGCGGTACTGCTCGATGAAGCCGGTAACACAAGGTTTCCGGGAACTATTACCGCACCGCTATTTTCCGGTAAGGCTACATCTGCTGAAAAGCTTGCAACAGCCCGAAGCATCAACGGACTCCTTTTCGACGGTACGTCAGATCGGGCAAATTACGGGGAAGGTATCGTCAATAATTCTGTCATTACAGTAAGCTGCCCCGGTTTCAAACTTGTCAACGGCGCGGTAATACGGGTGCTGTTCAAAACCAGCCATATTATTTCCAGCACAAGTAAACTAAACGTCAATAATACAGGCGAAGTTGCGATACGGCCCGTAGGTAAGAAACTGCATGCGGCTGAAGTATATACCTTTGTATATGATGCAGGCAATAAGACATTCCGGTGTAATGGCGGCGGCGCCTTATATTTACAGACGAATGTTTATATGGATGCCTGGGATGTAGCCGGGGCTCAGTGGGTAACTCTTGATTCGCGCAGCAATTATTTGGTCGTTGGATCAGGCTGCTCATCAAATAGTACCACATGTGGCACAGACGACTATTTCAAAGTCTCTATGCTAACGAATAAAGAATACAAAGATATCAGTAGAATATGGCAGGAAATTACTCTTGGCTCTTCTGGCAGCACCGCCAGATTTTCCATAGCAAAAGTGAAGGACGAGAGCGGCGTTACTTTTAAAGTACCAAAGGGAAGCTACGCAGCGGCGCGGCTTTATCGAATAGATTAACTATCAAATAAGGAGGCATTATGGAAAAAGTAAAATACAAAATAAAATTTCAAAATGAAGAAATGTATAGAGATTTACGCGGATACATGGTCTCAACCGATATAGTCGGTCTTTCCTATCCGGACGCAAAAGAAAATTTGAGTGGATTCCTTATTTACGATTCAGATGGACAGATAGCCGCTGACTGCTCGGATTACATATTCAGATGGGATGTCCTTGAGGATAACCCGGACAGGATATATTATACAAATTCAGCAGACAACGTGCAGACAAAAAAGTTTGGCACAGAGAACCAGATTGAAGAGGTGGATCCCCTAACCAACGAGGAACTGACCGAAGCAATAGCCGACCTCATATGCGAGGTCAGCATGATGCAGCTCAATATTTAGCACAACAGAAAGGAGGCACTCACATGGCATACAGAATCTTAAAAAGTCTGATCTCAAACAGCGCAAAATCCGGCACGGAACTCACCGAAATGGCCGATGTCTATTACGGCGCGGGCAGACTGACGACCGAAGAATACTGCGATATCCTTGAACGGATCAATACTATGGCAGACTA
Organism: uncultured Lachnospiraceae bacterium; assembly: GCA_949076555.1. Taxonomy (GTDB): domain Bacteria; phylum Bacillota; class Clostridia; order Lachnospirales; family Lachnospiraceae; genus UBA3282. Next base: position 12,705 of record CARUOB010000062.1, read on the forward strand.
ATTCTCCGAAAAAGGAAGGATGCAGGTATTCATCACAATGCCTGCATCCCCTAAAACGGTGTCCATTTGATTTAAATTGATATGATTGATTACGCTAACTGCATAGCCTCAATTTCAAGTTCCTTTAATTCGTCTAATGATAATGCGGGAACACATAAAGCAATTTCATCAAGTGATAGCTTTCCCATTTTTATCATTCTTTCCGCTGTTTCTCTCGCTTCATCGTGCCTTTCACTTCTGATAAATGACTTCATAATTTGTTCTTCATCAAATAAACTCATCATAATCGTCACAACCTCCTTTTCTCTCTGCGCTAAATATTCCCTTAAAACATTCCTGTCCTTGCATATGCGAATTGTTTCCGTAACTGCCTTTTGTGTCATTCCATACTGTTTTGTCTGCTCGTTAAAAACTTTGCAGAAAATGATGTACTGATTGATAATGTCATCTGTATCTCTTTCATAGATAACCTTTGCCTTTACCTCAATATCTATATCCTCGCCCTCAAAAAATTCTTTAGACAAAGATATTTTATCAGGTTTTTGTCCTTCGTTTCCCGTAAAAATCACATAAAGTTCAGGTTTCGGCACTTTTACTTTCTTGCTTTTATAATAGTCTTGGCAGGTATGTTGAAAGTATTCGTGATAGCTTTGCGCCAGATACAGCAAAACCCTTACTAAAATATTCACTGTCCATGTAGATTGTGCTTCCACAAGTATCATCAGTTTATTATTAGCAATAAAGCCTAAATCATTATATAGATTATCTGTCAATACATTCGTAATCGTCACATCTGTCAGGGAATCCTCTGTTGCTGACTCATCCTCTGGGTGGAGCGTTTTATACAGCTTTAGCAGATAACTCTTGTTTTGAAAAAGATCAAGGAATACACTGTTTTTCGCGGTACGCTTCGCCATGACTTTCTCTATCTGTATTGTATCGTTCTGCACTTTAACACCTCGATTTCTAAAATCTGTACCGCAAGATACGATATATCCTGCTCTGCTATATTTCAATTATACAAAAAAGCACCTGTCTTTACAATAAAATTCACATATAGAAATAAACAGGGACAGAAGAATGCTGCATCTTCTATCCCCGCCATTTCCTCACCCAAACTTCGCAATATCGTAAGTCAGCGTGATATCTTTCTCTCCGTAGAGTTTAAAATAATTCTGCACGATACGATCTGTCACCACACGCACATTCTCCCGCTCCGTGCCTAAAAGGATCACCAAAAATTGGGAGCTGCTGTATCTCGCGCCCACGTCCACGCCGCGCAGGGATTTGCAGATCGCCTGCTCCATACACTGCATGGCGGTTTCCATACGCTCCAGCTTGACTTCGCTGCCATTTGAGGAGAACAGGGTAAAGAGCAAAAGCTGCGTCTCCTTCTTGCTGCGCGCCGACATATGTTTCACAAAATCATACACATGGTTGAACTCGTCGTAATCCACCTGGAACGCTCCCTGGTATGTCTCCCGGTTCTTGATTGCGTCCATAATCTTATCCAGATCACTCTGGGACTGTTCAGGCGTCCGCAGAATGCCGGATCTCTGGAAGAATCCGTAATGGTTCCCTCTGCTCTGTTTCACGAGATAGAGCGCCTTGTCAGCTCTCCTGTAAAGCTCCTCAAACTCTCTTCCGTCTGTGCCGGAAATGCTGATGCCCACGGAAAGTTCCGCGTCCTTCAGCACCTCGGTCTCCTCCTGTTTTTGGCGGAAAGCTTCCAGAAGTCCTTCCACCTTCCGCGTGACAACTTCCTCGTCCGTCACGCCCGGCAGATAATACAGGAACTCATCCCCGCCGGTCCGGCAGGCAATCTCGTTCTCACATACTCCCCTCAGCACATCAGCCACCGTCTTTAAAGCGTAATCCCCCATCAGATGACCGTGCACATCATTAATCTGGCGGAAGTGATCCAGATCAATCAGCATTAAAGCGCCACCCTCTGCGCGCAGGCTTAAGGAGATGTCATGTTCTCCCTTCTGTCTGCTGAGCAGCCCGGTCAGATAATCGACGGGTGACTCCAATATATCCTCATTGCCCATGGTGATGCCCACGATCTTTCCGCTGTCGAAAATCGGCGTCGCCAAATCTTCCTCAGGCATCCACATTTTTTCCAGAGCGCCCTCTCTGATTAAATTCACAAAAATATCTACCAGCTCGGGATCCCACTGGCTTCCCTTCCCTTTCTCCAGTTCCTGCATGACCACATCGTCGTTCAGCCGCCTGCGGTACACGCGGTTGCTGGTCATGGCGTCGTAGGAATCCACCAGCCCGATCACCCTCGCCACCAGAGGAATGCTTTCTCCCTTTAATCCTTCCGGATATCCCTTTCCGTCATAGCGCTCATGGTGATACTTCGCGCCCACATTGACATTGGGAAACATCTTAAAGTCGTTTAAAATCTCAGCGCCCACAAGGGTATGCCCCTTGATCAGGCGGAACTCCAAATCAGTCAGTTTAAAGGGTTTGTTGAGCACGGCATCGGGCACACCAATCTTACCCACATCATGCAGCATCGCCACATAATAAATGTTCTGAATCTCCTCCTCAGACCAGCCCAGACGCTGTGCAAGGAGCTCAGAGTACGCTGCCACCCGCATGGAGTGTCCTTTTGTATAGTCATCCTTCGCATCCACCGTATTGGCAACCGTCATAATCGCCTGAATCGTGATGCGCTCCATCTCCTTCGTCTTCTCATCCAGTCTGCGCTGCAGATCCTTTCGGTAGCCGTCAAGTTCGATCGTGCTTCTGATCCGGCTTAGCATGATATTCGGCTCAAAAGGCTTGGAAATATAATCATTTGCGCCCACGCGAAAGCACTCGATCTCTGTCTCCGCACTGCGGTCGGCCGTCAGAAAGATAACGGGAATCTTATTCCAGTGTGAGTCTCTTTGCAGCTTCGCCATAACCTCGAAGCCGTCCAATTCCGGCATTTTAATATCCAAAAGAATCAGATCCGGGGTGTGCCGCTCCAGATACTTAAAGGCCTGCTTTCCCGAATTTACGGCCACCGCCTTGTACTCCCCCTCAAGAAGCTTCTGCGCCGTCGACAGCGTCAGTCTGTCATCATCGACAATCAAGATTATTTTTTTCATTTGTCCCCCATACTATCTATGTAACATGCAACTCCTTTTTTTTATTATACCCGCACCAGAGACAAAAAGCAAACATAACTCGGATCAATTGTCCTTGCTCATCTCCTTTTTCAGACGACGCATGATCTTTTTCTCCAGTCTTGAAATGTAGGACTGGGAAATGCCGAGGAGTTCTGCCACCTCCTTCTGCGTCAGTTCCTTCCCTTCCGCGTTCCCGATGCCGAAGCGCAGGCGGATGATCGTCTGCTCTCTCTCAGACAATTTGGCGATTGCCCGGATTAATAGCTTTCTCTCCACCTCGTCCTCCAGGTTCTTGTAAATCACATCCTCCTCCGTGCCCAATATATCCGAGAGCAGAAGCTCATTGCCGTCCCAGTCCACATTCAAAGGCTCGTCGATGGAAACCTCCATCCGATGCTTATTGTTTCTTCTCAGGTACATCAGTATTTCATTCTCGATACAGCGTGAGGCATAAGTCGCCAGCTTGATGTTCTTACCCGGATTAAAGGTGTTGATGGACTTGATCAGTCCGATGGTTCCTATGGAGATCAGATCCTCCACACCCACTCCCGTGTTGTCAAACTTTTTCGCAATGTACACCACCAGTCTTAAGTTATGCTCTATCAGAATCGATTTGGCCTCGTCTTCATATTCCGTTCCCAGATCGCCGATGATCTCATTCTCCTTCTCGCTCTCGAGAGGCGGCGGAAGCACCTCTGCCCCTCCTATGTAATGAATGTCTCCCTGTCTGGTCATCAGGAATTTCTGATCCCTGTGCACCATCTTAAACTGAATCTTCCCGGGGATTGCCACTTTTAAAACCATCTTTTTTCCTCCTAGTTTTCTAATAGACCGGGGTGTAATATCATTTGGTAATCGCCATCCTCCGATATTCCCGTATCACAAACCGCAACTATGACATGCTCTCTTTTGATCGTCCCGCCCGCCTCCTCTATCAGCATCTCCGGCAGCTCATAGGCCGAAAGTATCCCGCTCTGCTTTCCCACGCTTCTGTACGGAACCGCATGAAACTTTTCCTGAGAAAGACAGGACGCCATGCAGCGGGCTATCTTCCTGCTGATAATGCTCACCGGCGCGCCGCTTATCGGGTCTGACAGATGGTTTCCCGTATCCACCAGAGCGCTTATGCGGATTTCCTGCCTAAGAGACGGCACAAAGACGCGCACTGTCCGCAGGCTGTCCTCCCGCTTTTTCATAAGCTGCCGTATAACGGCTCTCATCGCCAGATAAGAAAGTGTGCCAGCCGTCAGGGTTAAAAAAAGACCTCCGCTTCCCTTCAGAACGGTTCTTAAGCGATTCAGAATCCATATCATACCACCGCCGAAAAAAAAGCCGGCGGCAGCCATCGACAGGGACGCTTTCAAAAGGCTGCGCACACCGTGTATCTGATAGGTGAGACACATCATACACATACTGACAGGCACGGAACCGAGTATAAGTCTGCCTCCCACCGTGAATACCGGCAGCATTAAACTTACGCAGCTCATCCCGGCTCCCACTGC
>CARUOB010000063.1 GCA_949076555.1 uncultured Lachnospiraceae bacterium
TTTCAAGCCACATTCATGCCCGTTGTCACTTTTTAGTGACAGTTCAGCCTTCGGCTTCACTGTCACGTCTGATGCACACAAAATGCTCCAAAGTCGCATTTTGGCGCTTGCGCTATTCCGCCTTTCATTTCAGCGCCAGCACCGAAAATCCCGGCATCACCGCTTTTCCATCCTCAAAACGGATTTCTTCTTCCCCTGTGACAAGCGCACCACGGATTTCTGTCTCTGTGCCGATATTCTTTCCGTTTAAGGTAATACTGGTCAGATCCAGCTCCTCTGTCTCCGCGCCCGTCACAAACACGAGCAGAAGCTCCGAATCCCCGTAAGTCTTTTTGATGGCACAGACGTTTTTCTTCGTATCCTCCGCCAGAAAATCCCCCACAAGGACATACTCTGCCTTCCCTCTGGCAATCTCAGGATTCTGGTTTCGGATTTTGAGAACCTTCTTATAATATTGATAAACGGAAGTTTCGTCTTTCTCCTGCTCCTCCAGACTCTCAAACTTCATCTTCACGTCTTCCATATCCGCCGGGCCGTCGCACATGCCCGCCGCGTCGGGGTTCATGCTCCAGTACATAGGCGCCCGCTTGTTCTCATCCTTGCCGGAGCCTTTCATGCCAAGCTCCTCCCCGTAGTAGAGGAACGCCGAACCGCCCATAAACAGATTCATGGCGCCCGCCATCTTCGTCTGCGCGGCGGAATTTTCCCCCGCATAATAGCCCGCACTCCTGCCCATATCGTGGTTGGTATAAAAAGGCGCGTCGATATAATCCGGGTTGTAAGCGCCGAAAGTTTCATCCAGAGAGGCGACCGCCGCACCGTACTTCGTTGCCGGTGAGCCGTTGAGCACCTTGGAGATAATGCCGTCCTTGTCCGCAAAGGCGAAGTCAAAAACACTGTCGATGCCGCTCGCGTAATACTGCGCGTAGTCCGCCATATCAAGCCACGCTTCGCCCACCAGATAGGCGTCCGCCTTTTGAGATTTGACCATATCAGTCAACCACGCCAGAAAGGCAATATTGGACTGAGGCGCACCGGAATAAAACTCTTTCACCGCATCCAGACGAAATCCGCCCACCCCCATGTCCAGCCAGTATTTCGTGATCCCGGCAATCTCCTCCCGCAGCGCTTCGCAGTCCAAATTAAAGTCAGGCATTTCGGACCAGAACTGCGCCTCGTAAAACCAGTCTGTCCCTTCCACCGGATAATACCCGCCGCCCTGCTCTTTGGAGAAATGATAATAGTCAAAATAAGGGCAGTCCGCCGCATTCGGCTCCCCGCCGTTCAAACCTTTCAGGTAATCACACGCCTCCTGAAACCAGGGATTCTGGGAGGAGCTGTGATTTAACACCAGGTCCATAATGACTTTGATTCCCCGCTTGTCGCACGCGGCAAGCAGCTCTTTAAAATCCTCCAGCGTGCCGTATGCCTCGTCTATGCCGTAATAGTCCGCCACGTCATACTTGTGATATGTGGGAGAAGGGTTCACGGGCATGAGCCAGATCCCGTTACAGCCCAGATCCGTGTCCGTAGCGTCGTCCCCGTCGTTGATGTAGTCCAGTTTGGAAAGCAATCCCTGCAAATCCCCTATGCCGTCCCCGTCACTGTCGCAGAAAGAATAGACAAACACTTCATAGTAGGTTCGATAGTTGTCGTCGATAATCTGCAGCGGGTTTTCCTCCCACGGCTCCACGGCGGATATTTCCGCCTCCTGTTCCTCCGCGTCACTGCCGTCTGCCGGTGCGCCCTCGCCTGCGGCGTCTTTACCTGGGGCCGTCCCATCCGCCGAAACGTCCCCGTCTGCCGAAGCGTCCTCCGTTTCGGCTTCCTGCACTGCCGCATCGGACAGGGTTTTGCCGTTTCCCGTCCCGCCGCATCCGGAAAGAGCCAAAGCCGCCGCCAATATTCCCGCCAGAGTTCTTATATATCTGCTCTTCATCTCACCACACTCCATTTTGATTTTTTATATTCTATATTTATGTAAACCTTTCTTTGCAGACACAAACAAGCTGCACTGACAAGTACAGCTTGCGCCACCATAGTCCTGCTCGTTTTACAAAGTAGGAGCGCGGCGGAGATATGGATTTCCGTCCGCGCCCAAAAAAGTTTCCGCTTCTGACATTACCCTTTCACAGAACCGCCTGTAATACCCTCCACATAGAACTTCTGCATAATCAGGAACAGAATCGAAATCGGCACGGATATCACCACGCCGCCTGCGCAGAATACGGAGAAATATTTCGCGATCATGGATTTGCTCAGCATGTTAAACAGGCCGATCGCCACCGTCCAGTCCGTCGCGATACCGGAGTTTAACATCAGCTTCGCAAACACGAAGTCGCCCCAAGGTATCAGGAACGAGCTGATAACCGTGTACACGATAATGGGCTTGGAAAGAGGAATGATAATCTTAAAGAAAATCTTCGCTTCGGAAGCGCCCTCTAACCTTGCCGCCTCACTCAAGGAGACGGAAATCGTGTCCATAAAACCCTTACAGATCAGGAAACCCAGCCCCGCGCCTGCGGAGTACACGATAATCATACCAATATGACTGTTCGTCAGGTTAAACGTCTTTAAGATAAAGTAAATAGCGATCATGGACAGCACACCCGGAAACATATTTAAGATAATGCTGAAACTCATCAGCGACTTTCTGCCCGGGAACCGCAGCTTACTCATGGTGTAGCTCACCATCAGCACAAGAATGGTGGAGATCACACAGGTAAAGACCGCGATGACAAGCGTGTTCATAAACCACTTGTTGTACTGCACGATGGAATCCGACCGCAGGAATAACTGCGCGTAATTGTCGAGCGTCCACGTCTCCGGGAAAAAGTGCGAGGTGTTGATTCCCTTATACCCGCTAAACGAGGTAACAAACAGCCAGAGAATCGGTATCAGCCACACCACTGCCAGGAGAAGCAAAACAACATGTCTTAAAATAGAATTTATTTTCTTTTTCATTATTGAAATTCCTCCTCCTTATCTCCCTTAATCGTTCTTGTAAACGTAATCAGTGTAAACGCCGCACAGATGATAAATACGATGATACCGATCACGGACGCCATCTTATAGTTGTAATACTCGTTCGTCAGCCTGAACAGCCAAGTAACCAGCAGATCGATCTCTTTCGCGTTGGAGTTTGCCAAAAGCTGGTCGCTTGTGACATATACATCCTGCGTCAGCAGATAAATCACGTTAAAGTTGTTGATGTTCTTTACGAAATCCGTAATCAGGCTCGGCCCGGTTACGAAAAGCATGTACGGCATTGTGATCTTCACAAAGATCTGGAGCGGATTCGCGCCATCGATTCGCGCGCTCTCGATCTGATCTTCGGGAATGTTCATCAAAACGCCCGTCGCGATCAACATCTGATAGGGAATGCCGACCCAGATATTGATGATGACGATCATCACCTTCGCCCAGCCCGGATTGGTCAAAAACGGAATGTAGCTCAGATTGGAGGGAACAAGCCCCACATTTTTGAGAAAATCCGTCAGCCCCACATTGGTGCAGAAGGTATTGACGATACCGCTGTCTGCGAAGAAGTTACGCACCAGAAGCAGTGTCACGAACTGCGGCACCGCGATGGCAATGATAAACAGCGTCCTCCACATCTTCGGCAGCTTCGTCTTCTTATTATTGATAAACTTGGCGAGCAGGATACCGCCAATGTAAGTCGTAAAGGTGGCAAGCACCGCCCACTCCAGCGTCCAAGTTAAAACTTTCTTAAAGGAATACCCAAAAGTCACTGTCACGGAATCCGTAAACAGATTCTTAAAGTTCGACCATCCCACCCATGTAAACAAAGCGCTCGGCGGCATATGCTGCTGGTCATAGTTGGTAAACGCAACAGCCACCAGCACCAGTATCGGAAGGATATTCATCAGAATAATCCCGATTGTCGGCAGCGTCAGCAATGTAATATGAAATTTTTCGTTAAACAACGCCTGCACATCTTCTTTAAAGGTATTGATGTGCTCTCCGTTTTCTTTCTGCACCTGCAGGCGGTAAACCGCTTTCATGTTTGCGATCCAGAACAGGATAAATACACCAATGAGAAACAGTGCAATAATGGAATTCAACAGAATCAGGAAAGAGTTGTCATAGTCATTGACCGTGCTGGTCATAGTCAACGGGTCAAACACCTGCTCGAACTGCACTGTGCCGAGCGTCCCGAACTTCGCAAGGTTCGGCGCTGCATAGCCGACACACAGCACGACAAACAACGCTTCCACCAGAAACATGATAATACCGTTAATTACCTGTTTTCTGGCAAAATAGCCCACGCCCATCAAAACCGCTGACAGCTTAACCCACACGTCTCCCCTGACAAAGGCAAATCCAAAATTTTTAAAATAATTTCCTATCGCGTTTAATGCCTTCTTCATATGAACCTCCATGCCAGAAGTAGCCTTCTCTTTTTAAAAGAGGGCGAGTGAACACCACCCACCCTCTCTGTTTTTATATAATTTGTTATTCAACAGCCGCCGTGATACCCTCTACCGTCGTATCCAGAAGCGCCTGCAGGTCTGTTCCGTCAGGATTGCCGGATGCAAGGATCTGTCCAAGCGTCTCTGCGGGAGACCAGAAGTTTGCGCCTACACGCTGAGGTGTCGCATATGCTGCCTGCGCTGCCAGAGCGGAGATCGCCGGATTTGCCTGTACCGCATCAGAAGATGCTGCCGCAAGGTTGGAAGGGCCAAGGCCTCTCGCTTCAAATCTTGCCGTCTGTGCTGCCTCGTTGGTCAGAAACTCTGCCAGAAGCATTGACCAGCCTACAAAAGCGGAGTGGGGATTTACACCAACCAGCTTATAGCCGGAGTAAGAAGACATCTGGCAGTCTTTGCCGCCAGCCTTGAAGGTAGGCAGTTTGGTTGCCGCATAGTTCTCGCCCCATGCTTCTGCTGCCGTCTCCGCTCTCCATGTACCGTTCACACATGCTACCACGTTGCCCTCTGCGATCTGGGTAGCCATATCCTCATCACCCATGTCCACAAGCACACCTGACGCCGTCAGATCAAGAATCGCCTGGGCTACATCCGTACCGCCTGCCGCATTCCATGTACATGTGTTGGTGAGACCGTCATCATTCAGTGTCAGCTCAAGGCCAGCGCCCTGGAAGAACGCGTAAATGTACCAGCCGTTGGAGATATCCATCGCGATCTTCTTGCCTGCCGCGTCAGCCACTTCAATCATTTTCTCCAAAGACTGTACGTCACTCTCGGAGAATACGGAAGAATCGTAGAACATGAAGTAACCGTTATCAGCCGTCATCGGATAAGCGTATACCTTTCCGTCCACAGCAGCCGCCTCCACAGCGCCGGTTGCATTCTCGTTCACTACATCGAAGGTGTAGTTTGCCGCTACCTCCTGCAGTGCGCCTGCTTTTACAAGCTCGTTGATCTGGTCATCCGCAAACGCATACACATCCGCAGCCGCCTCTACGTCCGTCAGAACGGTATCTTTCGCGGTAGACTCACTCTCCGCACCGAGGGTAATATCAAAAGTTACATCCGGGTAAGCCGCCTTGAACTCGTCAAGCAGCTTGCTGGTAAGGTCCTGATCCTCCTCAGAAGCCCATACCTTAAGTGTTACCGTACCTGTGGTTCCTGCGATCAGGTTTGCAATCGGGTCTGTTCCCTCTGCCGCAGTCGCGGGAGCCTCCACCGCAGGCGCCTCCTCTGCTGCCGGCTCTTCCGCCGCAGGTTCCTCAGCCGCAGGCGCTTCCGCTGCCGGAGCTTCCGCCGCAGGCGTCTCAGCCGCGCCGCCGCCGCAGCCTGCCAGACAGCCGACAGTCATTGCCGTTGCCAGTAATGTTGCCAATACTTTCTTTTTCATAATTGAACTCTCTCCTTTCGACTTTGTAAAAAAGTCAATTTTTAGTTTCTATACAAAACACAGTACCACCGTCAATTTTACCGTAATTCCGTGTTTTATATCACTGTATGCCGCACCGTTTCCCGGCCGTCCCTCTTGTATGGGCAGTCAGGGTTTTTATATCCTAATATATTAGGATATAGGGAAAGGGCTAGCCCTTTCCGCAAAATTTTCTCTGTGCGCAAATAAAATTTACCACTTTTTTATAGCCGTTGTCAATACGGAAAACGTTTTTTTAACATAAACGGCGTATTTCCTGCTTAAACGGCATTTATAGCAGCTTATATCGGCTGATAATCACGGATCACTTCCAGTGCAGGAAGAGAATGACCGTCATAGTCAAACAACGCCTGATTCGCCCACTCATTGCCGCCCGGGCCATTTTCTTCTATATACTTTAAGGCCTCCTCATTGGCCCAGCCCGATCCCGGCACCGGAATCCACGCCGGTTCCCAATAGAAAAATCCCCGGCATTTCTTCTCCGGCACCTGATCGATCACCGCAAACAATGCCCTCATAAAATCCGCCTGCCCTTCCTTCGTCATGAAAAAAGGCAGTTTCTCCACCAGTGCAGGCCTTGTGGCATATCCCTTGCGCTCGTTTGCCGCAAGTTTCTCATAGGATGCATAATCTTCCATTGTATAGCCCATGGAAACCTCCGCAATCACAAGCTCCTTGCCGTAACGCACCGCCAGATCGTTCATATTCTTCTGTAACGCTTCCAGACTGCCGTGCCAGAACGGATAGTAGGAAAGCCCGATGATTTGAAAATCCTCTCCCCGCTCCATATAATGATCAAACCAGTCACGATACATCGGCGCGTTGCCGCCGTTGTCCAAGTGGATCATCACCGGCATTTCGCCGTCCAGAGAGCGCACCGCACGGATGCCCGCGCTGACAAACTGCGCCAGATTGTCGTAATTGCCGCATTCCTGCAGCTTTCCCAAAGGCCAGAGCATGCCGTTGGTCAGCTCGTTGCCAATCTGGATCAGATCCGGGTACGCCCCCGCATCCCGCAAGGTCAACAGCGTATCTCTCGTAAAGGTATAGACCACTTCGGTCAACTGTTCTGCATCCATCCCGCGCCACGCCTTGGGCACCCGCTGCTTTCCCGGATCCGCCCAGAAATCGCTGTAGTGCATACAGAGCAGCACTTCCATCCCATGCGCTTTCGCCCGCTTCGCAAGCTCAACGGTCGTTGGCAGATCGTTGGTTCCCGCCCCGTAAGGCGTGCCGTCCTGCGCGTAAGGATCATTCCACAGCCTGAGCCTGACCGCATTCGTCCCATAGCTTTTCAGGATCTCAAACACGTCCTTCTCTTCCCCGTGGTCAAAAAATTTTCCGCCGAGACTCTCCACCTCTTTGACGGTGGAGAGATCCATGCCTTTATAAAACTTCATATTTTGTCTTCCTTTTCTCTGCCATAAGGCAAACTAATGCGGAGAATGCCGCATTTCCGGCATTCTCCCGAGTGAGACTTAGTACTTCCAAGTCAGCTTTGCTGACTTTGTTACTGTCCTATAGCGGAACGTCTTTAGAAGTACTTCTCACTCTAATCAAAATCAAACTTCGTAAACCGCTTCATCGCGTCCTTATACCGGAACCGCACCAGCTCGTTCTTTTCGAGCACATCATCCTCGGTTCCCACATACTGACAGCGGATGCAGTGATATTCCTTCTTATCCTTGTCGTAAAACATATCAATGTCCAAATCTCTCATAAAGCAGGAGGGACACCTGTAATTTAATTTGCCTTTGCCAGATTGAGCCATGTCGCAAATACCTCCTTATCTTTTAACTGGGTGGTGTAGCCTAACGTGAACATCGGAGAGAACGCATACCCTTCCTTAATGTAGCCGACCGCCTCTTTCTTTTCGCAGCTTATGGACACTCTCGTTCCGATTTCGGGAACCACCGCCACTGCCTCCGCCGCACCCTGCATCTGCGCCTCACGGCACTTGTAAGCGTAATCGATCTTCTCCGTCTTCGCACCGTCGGTAACGGAAAGCTTCACATTGCTCATGTCCTCGGAATACTCCGTCGTGCCGTAACATGCCACCATGTACTCGTTGATCTCCACCTCGGCATTCGGATCGCTCATCTCGAGAATCGTTCTCTCGATCCTGATACGGGAGCTGCCCTCCTCAAAATACATCTTCGTCTGCAGTTTCACCGTCAGATCATAAAACTCAATATCCACCGGATCAAGTGTCAGGATTCTCGTGCTGCCTTCCTGTGAGAAATGCGCCTTTGTCCGGCACAGGCACAGGTCAACCTCCTCGCCGTTGTGGGTCAGCTTCGCGCTTCTCACCGTGCCCTCACCCGCATAGTGGGTAAAGTAACCCGCACGGTACTTCTCCTGAATTAAGAACGGGTAGGATGCGTCCGTCACATGCTTCGTGCCGATACCCACCGGCCACTCCAGCTTCGCCGCATACGGACGCAGATCCACGATCGCGCCTCCCTGGTCCATATTCGCGCACACTCTCATGTAAGGGTCGCAGTACCAGAAAAGCTGCTTGTCCGATCCGTACAGAATATCTCTCCACAGCGCGCACTCCGGCTCCGTCAGCCTTCTGTTCGCACGGTAAAAGTCCGCGAACTCCGCCATGGTCATGTCCTCTAACTTGCCTTCCTTTTTCAGCTGCCCGTAATAGGCCATGCCGTCCTCGTAGGACTTCAAGAGCAGCTCGTAAGGCGCCTCCCAGCGGCCCATCTTGTTCATCCAGCCGGGCCCCACAAACATCATGTTGTAAGCGTAGCCGTTGTTGTATTTCGCCAGCGCCCGGAACTGATCGATCAGATTGTACAGATACGGGTATTCCCAGGTCTTCGAATCATAACACATGCTGCGCAGGACATTCTGCGGGTGCGTCCCGAAATTGGAGCCGTTGCCGTCATAGCAGGCAATCAGATCGCGGGACAGGTGGGGGATCGCCACAATGCCCGAATCCTCCGCCTCGTTCGCCGCAGGCGCATGGGTGTTTTGCTTACTCGGAATCCAGGGCGCCCAGGGGCCGCCGTCCATAAAGGTGTACCATGAATTGTTGCAGGTGTGATAAGCCTTCGGGCCTTCCTCCCAGCAGGTAGCCACGGCACATTTCACCATGGGATATTTCTCTTTGATATAGTTGGTCAGATCGGCGTCCATATAATAGGAACCCGTGGACTCCGGGTAAAACCCGAACCTGTCCTTAAACTTGCCGAACACATCGTCCACGATGGACTTCTTGTCCTCCATGGAGAACATCCAGATGCAGAAATCCTTCGTCTTATATTTCTCGCGGAACTCCTCGCAGGGAAGCCCCAGAAGGGACAGCGCGATCTCATCGCCGTACTGCTCGTGATCCGCCTTCGCAAGCGCCACCGCCTCGTCATTAAATAAAGAAGCGTATGTCATCTGGATTGTCGTCTTTAATCCGTTCTTATGCGCAATCGCCTGCTGTGTCTTAAAGATATCGAGAGATTCCGTCAGAAGCTCTTTCCTTCCGATATCCTCCTCCTTGCCGTGTCCGGTCACCTTCTCCGCGTACTCCGGTACCATCTCCGGCCGATGGATGATGTTTACAATAAACTTATCCATAATGCCCTGCCCTCCGTTTTTTCTATATCTTCCTGTTTTGCTGTCATTTTTACTGCTATATACAACACTTTCCCGCACATTTCGCTCTCACCCGACAATTTGTTTGGTGGTTTTCACTTTGCGCAATCGGTTGTTCACGCCATAATAATAACAAACTGCACAGAGCTTGTCAATACATTTCTCCCAAAATAAGGAATGATTTTCTTCTACATATTATAAAAATTTTTTAGCTGGCAGGTGTCTTAGACTGCTCCTGCCGCAGACACCGGAATACCTTGAGAGACGCCAGCGGATGACCGTGATAGTCAAACAATGCCTGATTGTCCCACGACGATCCCCCGTAATATTTACCGGCATCCTTCGGGTCATAGCCAGACGCATAGGAAGAGGCCCACCCGGCGCCCTTTTCCTCCCACGCCTCCTTGTTCGCGGCAAGCGTCTCGTCCGCATCAGCCGCGCCTTTTTCCCAGACGTTGACCGGAATCCATGCAGGTTCCCAGTAAAAATAGCCAAGCCCCGCTTCTCCCACAGCGGCCACCGCCGCACACACATCACGGATTTCCTGGGCCTGTCCCTGCACCGAGGCTGGATACTCCGACAGCACATCCCGCGCACCGATGCTGTTGGCCGTGCCGTCCCCGTCGCCCGTCGTGTAGGGATAAGAATTTTCGACCACCAGCACATCCTTCCCGTAAGCGTCATTCACCTTCTGCAGTGTGTCCGTCAGATTCTCCATCGTTCCGTGCCAGAACGGATAATAGGATACCGCAAAAATATCATAATCGATTTCCTTCTCTTTCAGCTTTTGCGCCAGCGCAAGCGTTCCGGTCTGATCCGCGATATCGGTAAAGTGGACGGCAATGCGGATCTCCTGTCCGCGCTCCTTTTCCACATCTCTGACCGCTCTGGCTCCCGCCTGCAAGAGCAGTCCCCGGGCAGACCAGTCCGTTTCTCCCGCCATCCCGTTGTTGATCTCGTTGCCGATCTGTACCATCCCGACGTCCGCTCCGCCATCCAAAATTTCCTCAAGACTCTGCACCGTAAACGCATAGAGCGCTTCCGCCTTCTCCAAGGCTTCCATGCCCTCCCACGCCTTCGGACACATCTGCTTGGAAGGGTCCGCCCAAAAGTCGGAATAATGGAAGTTCACGCAGAGCTTCATCTGCTGTCTGGCCGCCCGCCTGCCGATCTCGGCCGCTGCCGCCGTATCGCAGTTGCCGCCGCCGTAGCCCTTCCCGTTCTCATCAAAAGGATCGTTCCACACACGGACTCTGACATAGTTCACCCCGTTTTCCGCAAGCGTCTGAAAAATGTCCTGCGCCTGCCCGGCTTCGTTATAATAGACAACGCCGCTCTCCTCCTCCGCAAGCACGCTGGAAATATCCACGCCGCAGATAAAATCCTCCCGCAGCCCTTCTATCGGTTCCACGCGGATCTCCTCTGAGTCCCCGGCTTGTGCTTCTGCGTTTGTCTGTCCCGCATCTGTCTGCTCCGCGCCATTTTGTCCGGCCGTCGTTTGTTCTGCACCATCCCGCTCTGCGTCATTCTGTGCCGCATCTGTCTGCTCCGCCGCTGTCTGCCCTGCGCCTGCCTGTTCCGCCGCTGTCTGTTCTGCATCCGTCTGCTCCGTAGCTGTCTGTTCCGCGCCTGCCTGCTCCTCGAATGCGGACTCTGTCTGCACAGTCCCCTCCGCGCCACAGCCCGCCAGCAAAAGTGCCGCCATCACTGCCCCGGCAAGCATACGCCGTTTCCCGCTTCTCTTCGTTCCCGCCATTTCCATTTCCTCCGTTTCTTTCTCTGTCGCTTTCCGGCTCCTTGCATAAGCAGACTCGTAATGCTTCGCATTCCGAGTTCGCGTTGCTCGCCATAAGCCTTCCGTCGGCTGCGCTCATGCAAGCATGGCGCTGCCTTTGGAAGGCTTCTGACTCTGCTTATGCGCGCAAAACGGACAGCAGTATGGGGTTCCATAGTGCTGTCCGCAAATAATAACGCGCCCTATTTAATTAGTGATGTCTTCCATGATGGCCGCCGTGGTGTCCGCCGCCGCGATAACCGCTGCCCTGCCCTGCATTCTGGTTCGTGCTCTGTCTCACACAGGAATTGTCACAGTAACCGTTCGTGTGGTTATAACCGCAATAGCTCTGACTTCCATGGGTGTGCTGCCCGGCCGTCGTACATCCTTCCACATGACAGACCCCCACAACACCGCAGGAACCATCGCAATAGCCATATTCATGCGCATATCCACAATAAGTCTGGCTGTCATGGGTGTGATACCCCGTCTCCGTACAGCCTTCCACCGCACATACACCGACTACGCCACAGGAACCGTCACAATAGCCGCTTGCATGATTATACCCGCAGTAAGCTAAACTGTCGTGAAGGTGATACCCCGTCTCCGTACAGCCCGCCACTGCACATACGCTGACAGCGCCGCAAGAGCCGTCGCAGTAGCCTCCCGCGTGGGCATATCCACAATAGGTTGTATTGTCATGCGTGTGTAACCCGGTTCTCGTACAGCCATCCACTGTACACACCGAACAAACCGCGTTCACCGCGGCACCTGTCTGACCATGATGTCCATGAGCTGACACAGGCATGACCACCATTCCGGCCATCAATAAGCCCGCCGCTCCATATGCAAATAATTTCTTTATCCGCACAGATGCTCACCTCCTTATATCCTTATCCCCATCATATAAGTTAACATATGCATTGTCAATAGGGCTGTGAGAAACTTTTCGTCGACTTCCTCATCCGCACCTCATACCCCAAAAGCGTCCGCTCCTGTACCTCTTCTCCGTCCAGCATCCGTAAAAGCAAATCACACGCCTTTTTCCCCAGTTCTTCCACATCAAAGCGGATCGAGGTAATTGCCGGAACGCGGTTTTCCAGCACAGTGCTGTCATAGAAAGATACCACCTGTACCTGTTCCGGTACTTTGACCTGCCTTTTCTGCATGACGTTCAGCACACAGTCGCACAGGAAATCATCCATACATACAATACACTCGACTTGCTTTGAAAGAAACCCTTCCACCAGCTTTTCCACTTCCCGGTCATGCTCTATATTGAGAAAAGTCCGCCTTCTGCCGTTCCAGTCCGGCCGTTCCCCAAAAGCGTCCTCAAATCCAAGTAAACGGTTTTTCGTGACAATGTATTCCTCTCTGCCGCCGATCAGCACAAGGCTGCGGACACCCCCGTCAAGCAGCCGCCCCGTCAGCTCCCGGCAGGCACCCCGGTGGTCGTTGTCAATCTGAACCACCCCCGCATTATCGGTACTGCCAATCGCCACGAAAGGGACGCCATTCTCCTGCAAATACCGCATGGGCGCATCGTCCGTCAGCGTCCTTGTGAGAATCGCCCCGTCGATTTTGCGGTTCGTCACCGCCCTCTGAAGCTGCGTGATTTTGTCTGCGGTCACCATGGAAAGCAGCACGTCATACCCCGCCTCCGAGGCCGTCCGGCTGATTCCCATCATACATTTCTGGAAAAAAGGCAGTTCCACAATCTGATAGTCTCCGGGCAGCACCAGTCCGAGATTAAACGTCTTGTTCTGCGCAAGTCCCTTGGCCACCACATTCGGACTGTAATGATGGGCTTCTATATATGCCTGCACCCTTTTGCGCGTCTCTTCCCCGATCCTCCCCTTGCCGGACATCGCTCTTGACACCGTAGTCTTTGACACGCCCAATTCCTGCGCAATATCCGCAATTGTGAGATTTCTGTCTTCCATTACATCCGCTCCCTTCCGGCCGTCTGCATCCGATCGCTTTGCAGACCACTTTCCCGCCGCCGTCATGCCCAACGGCAGCGCCAATCCGCGCAATCGGTTGCCGATACCAGATTACCAGATTCTATCCGATCGCGCAACCGGATTCAAACCCATCTGATTGACACATTTGCAGCCCGAACTGTTGCCTTTCCCATCATTTCCCCAAAGGTTTCGTTGTGATACCCCCAGAGAATATGATATACTTATCCTATCCCATATTTTTACAACTAAATATAACGAACAAGGGGGTTTTTTACCATGAAAAAAATTTCGCAGCGCATGTTATATCTGATTTTGACAGCCGCCGTTCTTCTGGGGTGCACATTCTCCGCTCCCTTACCGGCTTTGGCCGCCAATCCCGATCCCATGGAAGTGCATTTTATAGATGTGGGACAGGGTGACGCCACATTGGTCACCTGCGGCGGACACGCCATGCTGATCGATGCGGGGGACGATACCAAAGGTACGGCGATCCAGAACTATCTCAAAAAACAGAAGATCACCACGCTGGATTATCTGATATTGACCCACCCGGACGCCGACCACATCGGCGGTGCGCCCGTGATTATCACAAAGTTTGATATCGGAAAAGTGTTTGTCTCGAACTTTGAGAAAGACAACAAAACTTATCAAAAACTGATCCAGTCGCTGGACGATAAACGAATCAAAGCGTTGACTCCAAAGGTCAATTCCAAGTATACGCTTGGTACTGCCGGGATTACCATACTTGCTCCCAACGATTCCTACGATAATCCCAACGATGCCTCCATCGGGCTGCTTCTCAAAAACGGAACCCGTTCCTTCCTGTTTACGGGAGATGCAGGTGAGGATGCCGAGAACGACATTTTAGAGACAGACATTGATATCTCCGCGGATGTGTATAAGGTCGGCCATCACGGCAGCAAATATTCTACCTCCAAAGAATTTTTTGAAGCGGTCAATCCCTTTTATGCGGTGATCAGCTGCGGGGAAAGCAATTCCTACGGCCATCCCCACGCGGAAACGCTGAACACCCTCCGCACAAACGGCGTCAAAGTTTACCGGACAGATGAGTCCGGCACGATCGTTGCGTCCACGGACGGCAAATCGATCTCCTTCAACGTACCCGCCTCCGAAAGCTGGAAGGCAGGCGAACCGACCGGAAACAGTTCCGCTTCTTCCGCAAAATCAACCGCCAAAGCGAAAGCCGCCGCCTCCGCACAGACACAGAAAACAACGCCTGCATCACAGAAGGAAACACCTGCCGATGCCGGACAGACCGCAGCGGCCTCCGAACCACAAGCGCCGTCCGCTGCGCAGCCGCAGGAAAATGCCGCGCCCGCCGTGGAGGAAAAACCACAGGACAGCGCGCCGCCCGCCACCAACGGACTAACCTATGTATTGAATGTCAAGACGAAGAAATTCCACTATCCCACCTGTAACTCCCTGCCAACCACCAACAGGCAGGACAGTTCTGAGAGCCGGGACAGCATTGTCGCGCAAGGGTATGTGCCCTGCAAAAGATGTAATCCCTGAGTATTCTCAGACATAGAAATCCGGCAGATAGTTTTCCTTCTTTTGCCGCTAAAAAGCTCTGCAAACTCCCATCCGGAATGTTTGCAGAGCGCTTTCTTTTTATGTATGACTCTATTTTTATACCCGATAGCCGCTTAACTCACGGTTCACGACCGAGATAGCCGAAAACGTATCCGCCGTCGTTGTCTCTATGCTCTTCATATCCCCGTCTATAGCCGCAATCAGCTCTGAAAGCTGGATGATTTCCGCATTGTTTTCCTCGGAAGCCGCGCCAACGGATTCCATGGCCATCCCGATCTTTTGCAGCACCCCCGAATACTCTTCCATATTTTTTAGAAGCTGCTCCATCGCTGACCTGATTTCATTGGATTTATCCGCAAACCCGTGGGACAACTCTCAAATCTGCGGTAATCCCCGGAAATTTCATTCTCCAAAAACCGAAGCATCCTATCCGCCAGCGCACCGAGCCCCTGAATGGCCTCCACCACATCTTTGCTCATCTTCTGGATTTCATTGGCCGCCTTGCTCGTGCTGCCTGCCAGCGTGCCGATCTCTCCCGCCACGACAGCAAAACCTTTTCCCGCTTCACCGGCTCTTGCCGCCTCGATGGACGCATTTAACGCCAGCAGATTCGTCTGTCCAGAAATCCCCAGAATTGTCTCAGAAAGCTCCTTGATCCGAAGCACAGCCTCCGCTCTCCTCTTTTCCTCCCGGAGCATTCCCGACATCGCTTCGACATTTTTCCCGATTCCCGCAAAGGAAGTCTGCGCCGTATCATTCAGTTCGGCGGAAGAGGCGTTTATCTCCTGCAGACTGATCGTATTTCCCGCCACCACCTCAACAATGTTCTGTATGTCTTTAGATACAAAATCCACCTGTTCGCCCACCGTCCCGACAGATGCCGCAATCTCCTCGGAAGCCGCCACCATGGAATGTATGGTGTCGTTGATGCCTGCCACCTGTGCAGCCGAGCCGGACACATGGACGTTGATATTCCCCATTTTTGCTTCAATGCTGTCCGTGCCGCTCTTGATTTCCCTGACCGTATTGGCCGTCTTTTCCAGAAGACGGTTTAAGCTGTTTCCGATCACTTCCAGCTCATCCCCGGAGTTAATGTCTAACACCTTCGTCAGATCCCCGTCATCGGACGCAACTTCCAAAATCTTGTCGTTTACCTTTATAAAATTGCGCCGCATTCTGACTGCAACTAGTAACGCCGCCACAATGGCAAAAAGCAGAGCCGCGCCCACTGCAAACAAAATATTGCGTATCAGACTGTTTAAAGAAGTCTGTATGGAGGATGCCTCATAATCCACAGCCACGATGCCAAGCACCTTGCCGTCAAATAAGATCGGCGCGTACCCGCTGTAGAAAGTGCCCCACTCGTCGGTGAACGGGTCCTTCGTCACGGACGGACTGCCCTGCATCGCCTCAAACATGGCGTCCTGCGCCTCGTAGTCCTCCGCGTATTCCCCCGGATCATCCGGGTCTGTGTCCACCACGAACTGAAATAAATCCGCATTCTTTGGCATCAATGTGTAAACATAGGCAACCGAA
>CARUOB010000064.1 GCA_949076555.1 uncultured Lachnospiraceae bacterium
GTTCAATGATATGCTGGGGTTCCGCACACTTTGTGACAGCTATGGAGAAATTTTGGATATGGCTGCATTAGATAAAATACGTGTGGCAGATATGACTGGCGGCAAGGCAAAAGATGATGGCTATAGGGGAGTGCATGTCTATTTTCAAATGAGCAGTTTCCACTACACGATAGAAATCCAGTATAATACTTTTTATGACAGACAGTTGAATAACTGGCTTCATAAGTATGTCTATAAAAGAAAATATGAAAACCACATAGGAAGCATGTTGCGCCGGGCATATGAAGATGCCAGAATCAGAAATGAAAATGAGTTTAAGGAGGTGTTGGAGAATGTGCTATCTAGTTGCTAAGAAGTTTAATGATGTAGGGTGTCTTGCGCTTCAGATGACGCACGGCCAGCATTTAGCGGATTTTAAAGAAAAGCTGATGCGGGCTGTGGGGTATGATACTATACAGCTTGTGACAATAAGCCGTCCTTCTGCATATGGGGAATATGAGCCTTACCGTTTTGTAGAGACAGAGCAGGAGTTTGAAGATGCGGTGAAAAATATGTGAAGAAATTTATAAATGATTCAGACAGAATGGGCAGGAAAGCAAGTCGGCGTAAGACTTGCTTTTTCTGTGTCTCAGAGTTAAGATGCATATATAAAAGGGCAGATATTATATTGTGGCTGGCATGTTTTGATTGCTTTTTTCTTATATGTTTTGGTTTGCTTTAGGGTTTTATGGGCAAGACCCGTGCAAGACACATATGTCTTTAAAATGGCTTAAATCCGGCACTCGCAGTTTCCGTAGAGGAAGCGGCTAAAGCTGGGAAGTTCTAAAGAATACTGATTTTTCGAGGGTTTGACAAGTCGTGATGTGGCTTGCCAAACCCTCTTTTTTGTGGGTAAGATGTGTAAATTCAATTTTTGCCAAACTTACACAAATGAAAAACTTTGCAATCCATATTTCGGCTTGTGAGGTGACGCGAATTTCCTTGTTTTCCCCTGTACAACCGTGTATAATAAATGAAATAGTGTTTGTGAATGGTTTTTAGACGGAATGGCAATACTTGGTGTCAGAGGGCGACAGAGAGTGTATGGCTGCATACTGCTGCACCGCCCGAAAGAAAGGAGTATTGACCATGATACTGACGGAGAAAGAGACAACCGCACTGCGTGACTTACAGACGCAGGAAAAATCTTGTATCACAAAGTATGAGAAGTATGCCGCACAGGCGAAGGACACGGAGCTGCAGAGCTTGTTCCGCACACTGCAGCAGGATGAGCAGAAGCATTATCAGTCCATCGGACAAGCGCTTCACGGCAATGTGCCGGACTGTGACTGCAATGATTCGCAGGGCAAAAACTATGCGCCGAAGGGCACATACAAGGACGGTGCGAACGCTGCGGACAAGGAACACGACTGTTTTCTTGCCACGGATTGTATCGGAACAGAGAAGCTGGTATCGGGAGAGTACAATACCAATGTGTTCTCCTGTGATAATTCCGGCTTAAGAAAACTTCTTGCCGACATCCAGATTGAGGAGCAGAACCATGCGGAGATGCTTTATAAGTATAAGCAGGCAAACGCGATGTCGTAGTTGTTGATGGCCGGGATCGGACGTGAGTAGGAGGAATGCCTGACAGGAGAAATTTCTCCTACTC
Organism: uncultured Lachnospiraceae bacterium; assembly: GCA_949076555.1. GTDB lineage: Bacteria > Bacillota > Clostridia > Lachnospirales > Lachnospiraceae > UBA3282. The sequence continues at coordinate 1,652 of CARUOB010000064.1, forward strand.
AACGGTTTTGGATGTGAGGGTAGTATGTTTAGTTTTTTGGTGGGTTTACAGATCTTAACGGTTCTGGGATGTTTTGGTTTTGTAATACTTATGACGAGACAGCGGGAGAGCGCGCTGTCTAAACTGATGCTCTGCATCGGCTTTCTCGGTGCCGTCCAAAACGCCGGGTATTTGCTCGAGCTGCTCTCCAGAGATATCGGGGAAGCGATGATTGCCGTACGTGTGCAGTTTATGGGCGGCGCTTTTATTACCACCTTTCTCTTTGTCTTTACGGCTAAATATTGCGGACATCGTCTCCCTGCAAAGCTGAAAGCCTTTATGTTTTGTCTGGACGGGCTGGTGCTTTTATGTATCTGGGGATATCGTTATACCCCTATCTATTATTCCAGAGTCTCCTTTGTGACAGAAGGTCTTTTTCCGCACCTGATATTGGAAAAGGGACCGCTTTATTATGTGTTTCTGGCGCAAATGTTGTTTCATATGATTGGCAGCTTTGTCCTGACGGTGCAGGCGAACAGGCGAGTGGGAAAAGGGAAAAAGAATGTCAACATGTTAGCGCTGGGCGCATGCAGCATTTTTCCGCTTCTGGGATTTATCTGTGACGACTTGCAGTGGATCGAGGGATACGATGCGGTGCCTGCCTGCGAAGGTCTGGGTATTCTGGGATTCGGAATCGTAGTTATTTTTTATCATATATTTGATATTACTATTACTGCCCACGAGGATATCTTCAAATCCATGGACGAGGCCGTGCTGATTGTGGATGCGGACGGCGGATTTCTTGAGGCGAACGATAAGGCGAAAGAGCTGTTTCAGAGTCTTGGCAGTTTCAAACGGGGAGAACGGGTCTGCAAGGAGAATTTAAAAGAGATTTTTGATGGCAATACATATTTTGAACACATAAGCGGCAATCATATCTTTGAGGTACATGCGAATAAAGTCTGGAATAATCGTGTGCTTGTAGGGTACTCGATTGTATTTGTAGATATGACCCAGAGCAGGAAACAGTTGGAGCAGATGAAGGCATTAAAAGCGAACGCGGAGAACGCCAACCGTGCCAAATCGGAATTTCTTGCCAGAATGTCCCATGAAATCAGAACGCCGATCAATGCGGTTCTCGGCATGAATGAGATGGTGCTCCGGGAGTCAACGGAAGAGGATGTGAAAAAGTATTCCATGGATATCAAGACGTCGGCCCATGCGCTTTTAGGCGTCATCAATGATATTCTGGATTTCTCGAAAATCGAATCGGGGAAGATGGAGATTGTGCCGGCAGAATATGAATTTAACAGTATGCTGAACGATTTGTATAATATTTTTTCCCTGCGCACGCAGGAGAAGGGACTTCGGTTTGATGTGTCCGTAGATTCGTCGCTTCCTTCCAAACTTTACGGGGACGATCTGCGTATCCGCCAGGTGCTTGTAAATTTACTGACCAATGCAGTCAAATACACCCGCAAAGGCACTGTCAGTTTTGAGGTGACCGGAGAGCGGGACGGCACGGATGTGATTTTGCAATTTACGGTACGGGATACGGGGATCGGCATCAGGCAGGAAGACATTCCGAAACTGTTTTCCGCATTTGAGCGAATTGACGAGGAGAAAAACCGAAATATTGAGGGTACGGGACTTGGCATGAACATTTCCCTGCAGCTCTTAAAGCTGATGAATACAGATCTGCATGTGGAGAGCGTATACGGGGAAGGCACCCGGTTCTTCTTTGTGCTGCGGCAGGGAGTTGTGGACGCAGAGCCGATCGGCAGTTTTCAGGAGCGGGCCAGAAAGGCGGCCAAAGAACATAATTATCATGCCAGCTTTACGGCGCCGGAGGGAGAGATCCTTCTGGTGGACGATAACCGCGTAAACAGGCGGGTATTCTGCGGGCTTTTGAAGCAGACGCAGGTAAAGATTACGGACGTGGGCAGTGGCAGGGAGTGTCTGGATCATATCAGGCAAAAGCGGTATGACGTTATTTTCTTAGACCATATGATGCCGGAGATGGACGGTATGGAGACCATGCAGCGCATGAGGGAAATGCCGGATAATCTCTGCAGCGAAACGCCGGTTATCATGCTGACGGCCAATGCGATCGTGGGCGCGAAAGAGCAGTATATGGCGGCCGGATTCGATGATTTTCTTGCGAAACCCATCGACCAGACGAAGCTGGAGCGGCTTATGATGCACTGGATGCCACAGGAGAAGATTCATAGTAATACATAGTATGGGACATATGGAATCTCACATAGGGGAATGCCCAAAATACGGGCATTTTCCCCACAAAATAGATAGAAAGAGAAAGCAGGAAGAACGCCATGAGAGAAAAATTAAAGGTAAAAGTGGAGACGCCGCAGTATTCCGTGGCGGCGGGCGTGACTTTCGCGCAGGTGGACACGTGGTTTGGACATACGCGAAAGGATTTGAAAATGGATATTATCTATCCAGAGGACGCGGAGAAGAGGTATCCCTGTGTGGTATGGATTTGCGGCGGTGCGTGGCGGATGATGGACAGATCCGCACATCTGGTTTATCTGTCGGAGCTTGCAAAAAGCGGTTTCGTGGTGGCGAGCGTGGAATATCGAACGACCAACGAAGGATGTTTTCCCATCCAGCTTGAAGATGTGAAAGCAGGAATACGGTATCTGAGAGCGCACAGTGACCGCTACAACATTGATCCGGCCCGTTTTGGTGTGATGGGAGAGTCGGCGGGCGGCTATCTGGCGGCTATGGCAGCGCTTGCGGATGATCCGGCTTTTGAGGTGGGTGCGTTCAGGGAGTATTCCAGTAAGGTGCAGGCGGCCTGCCCATGGTATCCGCCGTCCGATGTGACCGGGTTTCATTACCCTTCGCCGGTGGAGGCGGCAGCCTCTATGGAATCGCTGCTGCTTGGAAAAAATGTGATGCTGAATCAGGAGGACGCGCTCAAGATCTGTCCGGTGAGTTTCGTGACGAAAGATGCGCCGCCTTTTCTGATTATACATGGGGACAAGGATCATACCGTTCCTTTTGCGCAGGGAGAGATTCTGCACGACAAACTGGAAGAGGCGGGAGCCGATGTGAAACTTCTGGTATTAGAAGGAGCAGACCATGCGGATTTGCCGTTTTTCCAGAGAGAGATTTGGGAGCGGATTATCGGGTTCTTTCAGGCGAAGCTGGGAGAGGCCAAGCCTGTTAAAAAGGAATGAGAAAGGAAAAAAATGAGTTATTATTTGGTAGATTTTGAGAATGTGAAAAAGGATGGTCTCGACGGCATCCACAAGCTGGGAGAAGAGGACAAGGTATGTATTTTTTACAGCAAAAATGCGGACAGCATTACCTTTGACCAGCACAGAAGGCTGATCGAATCCAAAGCGGATATCGAGTTTTGCAAGGTGGATGTGGGGAGCAAGAATGCGCTGGATTTTCAGCTTGCCACACAGCTCGGGTATCTGATTGCCAATCAGGCGGCGGATACTTACTATATTGTCAGCAAGGATAAAGGATTTGAAATCTTGAGCGGCTACTGGAAGAACAGGAGTGTTTCGGTCACGCTGATTGCCGATATTACGGGACGCAGCCACGACCACGAGACACAGGAGCTAAAGGGGAAATTGTCGGAAAAGCTGCAGGAGATTTTTAAAGAGGAAAAGGACGTGAGCGTGGATGAGGTTTTAAAAATCGTCCAGCAGTATAAGACGAAGCAAGGCATTATGAACGCGCTGATGAAGAAATATCCGAGCGCGGACAATAAAAAGTCCAGTAAGATTTATAAGACCATCAAACCCCTTCTCTCGGACAAAAAGGGGAGCTGAGGAAGGACAGAAGGATAAGTATGGGAAAACAGGAGAAAATAAGGCTGTAAAAGGGGTCTGTGACAGAAAAGTCAGGCAGCCGACAGTTTAAAAGGCATCAGAAAAAGACATCGGGAAAAGGAAAGCGGAATAGAATATGCGCAAAAAGCGGCGCAGAAATGAGGAGAAGACTGAAAATGAAAAACAGGAAAATAACAGCGTTAATGACAGGCATTTTGATTTTACTTACGGGCGTATTGTTAAGTGCATGCGGAGGCGGCAAAACGGACTCGGAGAAGCTGGAAGGTTCTTTACAGGATATGATGGCGTCCCTCTATGCGAATGCGGATCTAGTACAGGATTTCAAGAATAATCTGGACAGCTATGAGACGGTAGATTTGACGGATGATTTGGAAGTATCCATTCTGGGGACAGACCAGATTACTTATACGGAGGGCGTGGTGTCCATGCCCATGATGTCCTCCATGGCGTATCAGTGTGTGCTGCTGCGCGTAGACGAGGCGGATGTGGAGAGCGCGAAGCAGGCGCTCAAAGACAATGCCGATCTGGATAAGTGGGTGTGTGTCAGCGCGGAGACCATGCTGATCGAGAGCAGAGGGGATGTAATCTTCTTTATTATGAGTGATAAGGATACGGCGGCGGCCATGAGCAGCGCGTTTCAGAAGCTTTAGAGGTGAAGGCTAGTGTACTGTATCATTCACATTTCGCCAAATGGCTTGCCTGAATTTCCATCTGCGGCGTTGTCGTCGGTTAACGATGCCACCGCATCGCCTCCCTCCTCCGCCGTGCAGACTGAAAATTCATTCTGCGTCATTTGGCTGAAAATGAATGATACAGCACACTAGTACATTGAATATTTAATAACTGACACATTAATTGCTTGCAGCCTCGACGTCGGAAACTTCATCAAGTTTATAGGTCCAATGGTAGACTATTGGCTCTTGATTTACTTCATCAAAATACTGGTAAATCCGTGCTGCCAATTCTTCTTTGGAATTTACACGGATGCCCCGCAGCATTTGTTTTGTAAGCTTACTGAAGAAACTTTCAATCATATTAAGCCAGGAACCATGTTTGGGAGTAAATACAAATTCAAATCTTCCTTCTGGCATTGTTGCAAGAAAATTACGAGTCTCTTTTGATGTATGCGCTGAATGGTTATCCAGAATGATCCGGATTTTATCCTGTTTCGCATAATGCTTATCCAGCTTCTTCAAAAATGCAACAAAATCAGAACTTTTATGTGTTTCACTTACAAGCGGGATTGCTTCACCTGTAAGCAGGTCAATTGCAGCAAGCAATGATAATGTACCATACCGTACATATTCACTATCACGAGATACAAAACCATGTTTTAATGATGGATTACGATCAGGGCAGGTGTTTCCGGTTGCCTGAATCCCCGGCTTTTCATCATAAGACAAAGTTATTGTTTTAATACCGTCCGCTGGAATGCTGATATTTCCGTTCTCATCGAACTGCAGGGATACCTGCTTATATACCACAAGGATATCGTGCATTTTCTCTTCAAAATCGGGGTCTCTTTTTTCCAGATAGTATTTGATCCTGAAAGGTTTGATGTCTGATTTTTGAAGTAACTTTTGAATATATGGCTTAGTTACTGTAGTAAGACGTGGGTATCCGGCGGCTTCTGCATTTGCACATATATGTTTATGCAAGGCTGACAAAGTCCATAGTTCAGCGGAATAACCTAATTCACATGGCTTTTGGCAGGCCAGATTGAATATCCATGACTTTGCATCATCAGTAATTTCAACCGGACGTCCTGCCCTTTGTTCATCAAAGAGAGCACTGTCAGTTCCACCACTGATATATTTATCAATGCAAAGTCGGACGGTATTAGTGCTTAAATCATAAATAGACGCAATTTCCCGGATGGATATACCATTGGCTCTGTCCAGAAGTATATGTGCACGAATGACTACCTGAGCCTGTATAGTTCTTTGCTTTATAAGTGAACGAAGATATTCATAATCTCCTTCACGAAGTTGTAATTTCCCAGTTTTTCTTGGCATAATGGAGTCCTCCGATATATTTAGTAACTCTATTATACACCAAAAGCACATTCGTGTCAGTTATTTATTTTCCGTTGTACTAGTATGCCTTCACCTCTTTCCATAATTCATTGTAGAGATAATCCCCGTCCTCGCCCAGATACACATAGGTTTCCAGATTGTCATACTGCGACAGATCGGGAAAGGCAATTTCTGAATTTTTGATATCTTCGTCCTCGATCAGTTCCCTTGCGGCCACGTTTGGCGTGGAGTAGGTGATATATTCAAAGTTCATCAGTGCGATATCTTCGCGGCACATAAAATCGATAAATTTCTCCGCATTTTCTTTGTTGGGAGCATTCTTTAAAATAACCCACGAATCGATCCAGACATTCGTCCCTTCTTCCGGGATCACATACACCAGATCCGGATTTTCCTTCTGGGTGTAAATGGCCTCTCCTGAGTAAATCACACCGATAGCGGCCTCACCGCCGATCATTTTATCGCGCACCTGATCGACCACATAGGCCTGTACCAGCGGTTTCTGTTCGATCAACAGATTCTTTGCGGCTTCCAGTTTTTCGGCATCTAACGTGTTCATGGAATCTCCGTTCAGCTTTTGCGCTACCATGAAAGCGTCGCGCACGGAATCCTGCATTAAAATATTGTCCGCGTACTTTTCATCCCAGAGCTGTTCCCAGCGGGTGATCGGTTCTTCCACCATCGTCTGATTGTAGAGAATGCCGACGGTTCCCCAGCAGTAGGGGATGGCATACTTGTTGTCGGGATCGAAGCCTCTGGCCTGTTCATAGTATTGGGCGCCGATATTTTTTTTCGCGTTGGGCATGTGATCGTAATTAATTTCTGAGAGCATGCCGTTTTGGATCATGCGGCTGATCATGTAGTCGGAAGGACAGGCGATATCGTAAGCCACAGCCCCGGATTCCACCTTGGGATACATGCTTTCGTTGGTCTCAAACTCATCGTAGATCACCTTGATGCCGCTTTCTTCTTCAAACATGCGGATGGTTTCGGGATCGATATATTCGCCCCAGTTGTAGACAATAACCTGTCCGTTTACACCGTTGTCGGAGCTGCAGCCGCACAGCGCAGCGGACAGGAGAAAGATCATTGCCGCAATGGGTTTTCTGATAGGATAAATGGGATACTTTTTCATAATTGTCTCCATAAACGAAAACTATTCTGCCTTTTTCTTATCTGTCGGCGACAGGTTGATTAACACAAGCAGTGTAAGCACCGTCACAAAAATGAGCGACGAGAGCGCGTACATCTCCGGCTTGATGCCCTTTTTGATCTCGGTATAAATCTTTGTGGAAAGCGTGTCCACCCCGACGCCCTTTGTAAAATGAGTGATTATGAAATCATCCAGAGACATCGTGAAGGCCATCAGGAATCCGGAGAGGATGCCCGGAAGCAAATCCGGAAATACCACTTTGAAAAAAGCGTGTATGGGCGAGGAACCAAGATCAAGGGCGGCCTCATAGGTACTTACGTTTATCTGTCTCATACGTGGCATCACGCTCAATATCACATAGGGAATGTTAAAAGTAATGTGGGACAGCAGAATGGTTCCCATTCCAAACCGGATGCCCAGACTGATGTAGAGCAGCATCAGGGAAATTCCCGTCACAATGTCCGCGTTCAGCATGGGGATATTGGTGACCCCCATAAGGATCGATTTCGCCCTGCGCTTCATGCCGGTCATGGAGATGCAGGCAACCGTTCCGATCACTGTGGCAATCAGGGATGATGTAAACGCGATGAGCAGCGTGTTAAATAATGCTCGCAGAATTTCCTCATTCTGAAACAGGGCGATATACCATTTAAAGGTAAAGCCGCCCCACTTTGCCCGGGTTTTGCTCTCGTTAAAGGACAGCACCATAAGGATGCCGATGGGGGCATACAAAAAAAGGATAATCAGGGCTATATAAATTCTCTTTGCAACGGTTTTCATAGCATGGAGCCCTCCCCGTCTTTGTCAAAAATAGCGGATAAAATCATGTTGATCACAATAAATATCATAAGTACCATGGAAAGGCCGCTGCCCAGATGCCAGTTGGACGTGCGGGTAAATTCCTGTTCGATGACGTCGCCGATCAAAAGCAGTTTTCCACCGCCAAGCAGTGCGCTTATGACAAAGGTGGTCAGCGCAGGAATAAACACCATGGTTATGCCGCTGATAATGCCCGGAACAGAGAGCGGCAGTATAATGCGGATAAAAGTATAAAATTGATTCGCACCCAGATCGCGGGCGGCGTTTATCACATTGATATCGATTTTGGCTAACGAGTTATACAGCGGCAGCACCATAAAAGGCAGGAAATTATATACCATGCCAAGAACGATTGCCGCAGGCGTATTGATGATCTTTAAGGTCGGCAGATGCAGGAAGGTGAGCACATGGTTGATGACGCCGTTTTTCTCAAGCAACGTCTGCCATGCCAATGTGCGCAGCAGAAAATTCATCCACATGGGCAGAATAAAGATCAAAATAATAAAGTTATGCCGCTTCATCTGCACACGCGCCAGAATCATAGCTAACGGATAGGCCAAAAGAAAGCAGACCAGCGTGCTCACAAGAGAGAGAAACAGCGATACCCGCAGCGCTTTTGCGTGTCCTGCCGAGGCAATGGCAGTGATATTATCGAGGGTGAAAGCGCCCGTCGCGTCGGTAAGGCCGTAGTAGAGGATCATGCCAAGGGGCACGATGATAAATACAACGGACCAGACAATATAAGGTGTGGAGAGCCATTTATTTTTAGATGTCAATGATTACCGCCTCCTCGTCTTCGGACTCCGGTTTGTTCATAATCTGGATGTTAAAGGGGTCTACCCGGATACCGACTTCCTTTCCGACCGGGAACAGGGTGGTAGAGTGTACCAGCCACTCAAAACCGCATGCCTGCACCTCCATTTCATAGTGGACGCCCTTGAAGATTAAGTGGCTTACAACACCTTGAATAATTCCCTCCGAAGGTTCCACCAGAATCACGTCCTCCGGGCGGATGACCACGTCCACGGGACGGTTATTTCCGAAACCCGTATCCACACAGGCAAAGCGTGTGCCAAGGATGCTCACCAGTTTGTCCTCGATCATGGTGGCCGGGATGATATTGCTTTCCCCGATGAAATCCGCCACAAACGCGTTTTCCGGCTCGTTGTAGATAGACTCCGGGCTGCCGATCTGCTGGATATAGCCTTGATTCATAACCACGATGGTGTCGGACATGGTGAGCGCCTCTTCCTGATCGTGGGTGACGTAGACAAAGGTAATGCCAAGCTCATTTTTCATACGGATCAGCTCGTACTGCATTTCCTGCCGGAGCTTTAAGTCGAGAGCGCCCAGCGGCTCGTCCAGAAGAAGCACCTTCGGCTCGTTGACAATGGCGCGGGCGATGGCAATCCGCTGCTGCTGTCCGCCGCTTAAGGAGTCGGGCATACGGTTTTCGTAGCCGTCCAGATTGACCAGCTTCAGCGCGTAGCGGATTTTATCGTCTATGTAGCTCTTTGATTTCTTCTTTATTTTCAGGCCGAAAGCAATGTTTTCGGCGATGGTCATGTGCGTGAAGAGCGCGTATTTCTGGAATACCGTATTTAGCTGCCTTTTGTTTGGCGGAATCTGTGTGATGTCCTGCCCGTCAAAAACAACCCGTCCTTTGTCCGGGCTTGTAAAACCACCCAAAATGCGAAGCGTCGTGGTTTTACCGCAGCCGCTCGGTCCAAGCAGTGTGACAAATTCATTTTCGTGGATGTGCAAATTCAGTTCGTCCAGAACCATCTGGCCGTCAAAGGATTTCGAGATATCGATCAGTTGTATCAGTTCTTTTTTCATGGGAGTGAGCCCTCCAATTGTTTTCTTATGTAAACCAATTTCCGAGTCCGCGGAGCGGATCTCGCAATCGAGCTTTGCTCGATTTGTTAAAAGTTTGGCGGGGTGCTGATCCATAAGAAGACAGCGCCGTTTTTACCGTTTGCCTTGATATAATGCTCCGAGTCCGGGGTGAAGTAAAAGGCGTCTCCCTTGGCGGCCCGGATGCTCCGGTTTCCCACGATGACGGTGATGGAGCCGGAGAGCACATAGCCAAATTCCTCGCCCTCGTGGGGCAGATCCGGATAAGTGGAACCTCCCTTTTCCAGTGTGACGCGTATTGGCTCCATCTTGTTTTTCTGGGCATTGGGGATGATCCATTCTATTTTGTTGTGCAGTTCTGCGTCGACTTTTTCGAAGAAATCGTCCTTTCCAAAGACGATCTGCTCGTCTCGCGCGTCATGAAAGAAATCTTTCAGGCTGGTGCCTAGACACTGCAAAATGTCCACAAGCGTGGCGATGGAGGGGGATGTCAGATCGTTCTCTAACTGACTGATAAACCCTTTTGACAGTTCGCACCGATCCGCCAGCTCTTCCTGTGTCAGGCCTTTTTTGTTTCGCAGCTCCTTGATTTTGTTTCCCAGATCTATCCGGGCGGAAGTATTGTCCATGATGTCCCCCATGTCTTAAATCTGTGCTAATTCAGTAAAAATAAACTTAAAGTTTACTAAAGCTAAACATACATCGAATCCCATTATACTGGATTGAGGGACGATGTCAATGGAAAAATGTAAAAACGGTGAAGTTTTTTAAATATGGAGAAGAATCCGAAGAAAAGGATTAACAAGTTTCGGAATTTATGGTAAAATTCTGCTAAAGATAAGGGCGCCGGATCAGGAAAAAGATAAGCCCGAAGATGGAGGAACAGAATGAATCAGGATAAATATGTAGCATATGTGTCTACCTATACGACTGCAAAGGAAGATAATTATGGCATCAAGATTTATGATGTGGATCTGCAAAACGGCAGGATGCTGGAGAAGAATCAGGTGGAGATCACGAACTCTTCGTACATCACCATTTCCCATAATGAAAAGTATCTGTATTCCATCACGGATTTCGGTGTGGAGGCGTATAAAATTTTGCCCGGCGGTGATCTGGAAGTAATCAATCAGGGATCGATCAACGGTATGAGAGGCTGTTATCTGTCCACGGATTATGAGGACAATCTCCTTTTTGTAGGCGGTTATCATGACGGAAAGATCACAGTGCTTCGTCTGCGAAAGGACGGCGGCATCGGAGAGATCACGGATGAGGTTTACCACAAGGGTCTTGGCAGTATTGCCGAGCGCAATTTCAGACCCCACGTGAACTGTGTGAAAATGACAAGGGATAATCACTATTTATGCGCTGCCGATCTGGGACTTGATCATGTGAACGTTTACCGGGTGGATCACGAGAGAGGAAAGCTAAAGCCTATCGATATGATCCGCAGCGAACTGGAATCAGCGCCCCGGCATCTGAAGTTCTCGAAGGACGGGCATTTTCTCTATATCGTCCACGAGCTGAAGAATTATATTGAAGTCTATACTTACGAGGAGAAAAACGGGAACCCTGAGTTTGAGAAAGTGCAGACCATTTCCACGCTGAATGAGTATCATGCGGGCGGCTCCGCGGCAAGCGCGCTCAATATTTCCGAGGATTTTAGATATGTGGTAAGCTCCAACGCCGGGGATAACAGCGCGATTGTCTATAAGGTTGATCAGAAGACGGGAATGCTTTCCAAGATTTTCTGCCTGCCGATCAGCGGAGATTATCCAAAAGACGCGAATCTTTTCCCGGATAACAGGCATCTTGTTTCCTTAAACCACGAATCGAATACCATGACTTTCTTCAACGTGGACTTAAAGAACGGGCTTCTTGTGATGAACGGCAAGGAGATCAAAGTGGAGCAGCCAAACTGCATTATTTTCCATAAGCTGAAAGAATAGTGCGGCATTTTTCAGGACGGGTCTTCACCTTTGCAGACTCTGAGATTTTACGGGATAAATCCGCATAGACAGGAATCCTTCTGCATATACATTTACCAGTATAAGCAGGAGGATTTTTTATGGATATATTACAGAATAATACATATGACCTGTATAAAGATATACAGCACAGAACGGGCGGAGAAATCTACCTTGGTGTGGTGGGGCCGGTCAGGACAGGGAAATCTACCTTCATCAAGCGGTTTATGAATCTTCTGGTACTTCCCTACATGGAGGATGAGCACGAGAGGGAGCGGGCGCAGGATGAAATGCCGCAGAGCGCGGGCGGCAAAACCATTACCACTACGGAGCCGAAATTTATTCCCAAGGAAGCGGCGCATGTGAGGCTGGGCGCAGACATCGACGTGAAGGTGCGTCTGGTGGACTGTGTGGGTTATATGGTGGAAGGCGCTGCCGGGCATATGGAAAAGGAAGCGGAGCGCATGGTCAAGACGCCATGGTCTATGGAGGAAATTCCTTTTACGAAAGCGGCGGAGATCGGCACGAGAAAGGTGATCCGGGATCATTCCACGATCGGGATCGTAGTGACCTGTGACGGGTCGTTTGGCGAATTGCCAAGGGATAGTTTTCTGGAGGCGGAAGAGCGGACGATCAGAGAACTGCAGGCGCTTGGGAAACCCTATATCGTGCTCCTAAACTCCGAAAAGCCTTATGCGGAGGAGACCAGAAATCTGGCTGACGAGATCAGCGAGAAGTATCAGGTGACGGTTATGCCCATCAACTGCGAGCAGCTTAAAAAAGAGGATATCAACCACATTATGGAAAATATTCTCTATGAGTTTCCGCTCACCATGATTGAGTTTTACATGCCCAAGTGGGTGGAGATGCTGCCTTTCGACCATAAAATGAAAAAAGATATCATCGCGCAGCTTAAGCTGTTGATGAACAACCTGAATCATATCAGGGATATCACGGTGGATCGTTTCACGGTTGAGAGCGAGTATATCAAGAAATGTAAGCTGGACGGCATCAATATGTCAGACGGCAGTGTGAGGATCATTCTGGACGTGGATGACGCCTACTACTACGAGATGCTCAGTGATCTGGTGGGAGAGTCCATAGAGAGCGAGTATCAACTTCTGGCCACCCTTCGGGAGATGGCGAAAATGAAGCGCGAGTATGTGAAAGTGCTGCACGCGCTGGAGGCCGTACGATACAAAGGATACGGCGTGGTCATGCCTGACAGGGAGGAGATCGTGCTGGAGAAACCGGAGCTGATCAAACAGGGAAATAAGTTTGGCGTCAAGATCAAGGCGGAAAGTCCCAGTATCCATATGATTAAGGCGAGCATTGAGACGGAGATCTCGCCCATTGTGGGGACGGAGGAACAGGCCAGAGATTTAATACAGTTTATCTCCGATGCGGATACCGGAGAGGAAGGAATCTGGGAGACAAACATTTTCGGTAAAACCGTGGAGCAGCTCGTAAACGACGGCATAACCGGAAAAATTTCCATGATCAATGAGGAGAGCCAGATCAAACTTCAGGAGACCATGCAGAAGATCGTCAACGACTGCAACGGCGGCATGGTCTGCATCATAATCTAACAACTCAGCAACATACATAAGTGTAAAAAGAGCCGCTTGAAAAACAAGCGGCTCAGGTGTATAATCTAATCAGAAAGGTTTATCGGACACGAAGTTCCGATTGCCCTCAGTATAATAAGATTAAAAAAAGAAATAGCATCTTACTTTCTCAGGGTAGGGATGCTATTTCTTTTTATGATTGTCTATGTAAGACAGAGCCGCAAAAATGACAAGCAATAATGTCAAAACTTCCATTGTGTTCATAAGCACCACCCTCTTTCGTAAGACTAGAGGGCACCTATCAGAAAATCGCATCCTGCTTTCTGTTCAGTTATACAATCCCATTATAACATAAATACACATATTTCTCAATTAAAAAATCGATTCAACGATTATAGAATATGTGAATATTTAAAAATAATTTTAAATAGTTCTTGACTGCTCCATATAAGTTTTGTACAATCTATTTAAAGATTTGTTGAAATAGGAGGTGGCATATTGGCGGTAAATGAGATACTTGCAGCATTGGCAGATGAAAACCGAAGAAGAATTTTGCATAAATTAAAGGAGGGAAAAATAAATTCTGGCGATTTAGCAAATGCCCTGAGCATGACACCGCAAGCCCTGTCATATCACTTATCAAAATTAAAAAAGGCAGATTTGATTTATGAAACAAAATATAAAAATTATATTTATTATGAACTGAATTTGTCTGTACTTGATGAAACTATCATGTGGATTAACGAGTTAAGAGGAAATAAGAAATGAAAACAAAGAAAACAGTATATTATATTTTGATGTATCTTCCATTAGTAGTTGTCTTGATTGTATTGCCATATCTTCCCGAAAAAATCCCTGCACATTATGGGTTTGATAATCAGGTTGACCGTTGGGGTAGTAAATATGAGGCTTTATTATTTCCGGTAGTAAGTATTTTAATGGGATATTTTCTGCTTGGAATGGCAAAGCTGGCGGCGAAAAAAGAGGAACATGGGGAAAACAATAAAAATGTTACAATTATTATGGGTATTTTAGTGTTGATATTGTTTAATGCTTTGAATGTCTATACTCTATACACAAGCTTTAACAAAGTAGAAAAT
>CARUOB010000065.1 GCA_949076555.1 uncultured Lachnospiraceae bacterium
CGCGAAATCTCTTCCTCCTCGCCGTCGCAGTCCAGATCAAAGAAAAACTTCTGATCGGAAACTTTCGCGACATTGGTATTCAGATTGATTACCAACGGATCTTTAAACGTTTTTATGGATGTAACCACATTTTCCTCGTAGTACTCTTCAAACCTGCGGCTCATGCCAAACTCCAAATTGAAGGACAGCTCCCTCCCGTCCGCAGTTTTCACCGTACCTTGCGTGGTGAAAGTGGTATGTTCCTCTTCCATGTAGTAACGCTGCATCTGAAACCCCTGCACCGAGTACATGTTTGTGCCGCCCGCTGCAGCGATCGGACTGTTCTGCACACCCCTGTTCCCGCGGAAACGAAACAGAAGCTCCAACAAAAATTCCACGCACTGCTGCTTGATACTGCGCGCAGCCTCCTTCTCATCATTCCTCGTGGAAATCTGCCATCCGCCGGTGGTATTGCGCATATGTGCGGAGAGGTCTTCCAAATTCGCCTTACCATTACCCTCTCCGGCAGTCTTTTCTCCAGTGCCCGTCTGATTCTCAAAAAGAGAATCCAATCCTTCTTTTCCGCCCGCAAACGTACCGGCTATGGATTTCGCATGAACCCTCGTCACCGTACGGCTTGTTCTGGAGGACTGCATCCCTATGGTACCGGAATCAATGATCAATGTTCCCTCCTTTTTGTATAAGACCATCCTCCACGCCTGCCTGTGCACCAGACAGCGCCTTCCCTGACGCCCGGCAATAGAAAAAGACGGCACTCTTATGGAAATTCCTTTTCCCTAAAAATACCGTCCCTGGTCTCAACATCATTCAAATTCCAGAAAAACATGCTCTGGCCATGAGCTGTCTCCCTGTAATTTATATATCGGAACTTTTCTGATTTACTTAACACTTCTCACGCTGTTTCAGGAGGCAATGTATGCCGTATACATACTGCTGATCTGGCTTTCATCGAGTACATATTTCCAAATATGCACCTCGTCGTAGCTGGCGCGGAACAGTTGGTCGAAACAGCTAATCCCCAGATAGGCGCACACGCTCTCCTCATCCATATTTAACAGCGACACCTCTCCCGAACCGATCAGCTCGCTGTTCATATACAGATAGCCCATCGCCCTTCCCTCCGCCGCTCCGGAGGCTGCGGAAGCGTCCACGCATATCGTTATGTATGCCCACTCATTCAGATTGATCCATTTTTTCTGTTCCATAGAAGGCCGGATCTCGCAGGAATTATTCAAAACCGCGTCGATGGTGTTGAAAATCGGCACAACCTGCTCCCCCTCCTCCGTGGTTTTCCTGTTGATGGACAGATAGCTCTGGCTGCCTCCCACATCCATCAAATGCGAGCCGATCATCAAAAACGGCGACCAGTCAAACAGCTCGTCCGCCCGGAACCAGAAAGAAATCGTATAGGATTCATTCAAAGGCTCCACGCCTTGAAGCGCCACACCGTAACTGCCATCCAGATAGAGCGCCTCTCCTTCCACCCCTTCCGTAAAAAGGGGAAACACATCCTCGGATGGCTCCGGGTATGTGCCATTGTTAAAATGACCCTCGTCTCCCTCTCTCGTCACTACGACCGCGTCATTCAGCTTTCCGTTGAAAGAATAACTGTAGTCCGCCCTGGGCACATTACTCAAAAGCACGTCGTTTATGATCTCCTTGGAAGAAGAGTCCACCTCCGGCTTTTCCGGTTCTAAACCCGGCAGCGCGACGTTCGCCAGCGCGTCTATGGAAGCTCCATCCGGCGGCACACTCACCTGCGCATCCTTATTTTGTTGTGTCCTGCTTTGCAGCGCTTCATAAATTAACGCCGCCGCAACAAGCAGGACAATCAAGATGGAGACAAGAGGGCGCACAAAACCCCCCGTCTCCTTTTTCACCCCATTATGCATAATCCCCCTAAGCCATGCGAAGAGCGTTACTACGCCTCAACCCTGTTATAATTGATCAGGCAGCCCTTTAAAATAATCTGTCTCTCTTCGTCCGTCAGCTCCCCTAAAGTCAAAGTAAACGGCTGAAGCGTTCCCTCTTCCACACAGACACAATAAGCCTCGACAGTTTCCGCTTTCTCCTCTACCGCCTTGCGGATGCCCGGGAAGAACAGATAATCCAGATTCTTAAACGGCAGTTCTCCCGCTTCGATCAGAAACGGCAGCATTCCCCAGTTGATCAGGTTGGACCGGTAGCGCTTGGTCGCGTACTCGTTGGCGATATTCGCCCAGCCGCCCAGCACTTTCTGGCAGCTTGCCGCCTGCTCTCTGGCGGAACCGTCGCCCGGTTTCACCGCAAAGATTGTGGAACCGAACCCGGTATTCTCGTGGGACGCATCCGAAAAGCGGTTCTTCACCACATCCATCACCGGCTTCACGTCCGCGTGGGCCTGACAGGGGTTCTCTCCCTGCATTCTTGCTTTCTCCGCCCTCTGGATATCCTTGGCACGGCCCACATATTCGGGGTCTTTTCTGGAGAGCGTAAACTCCGCCAACCCCAGCGGGTTGGAACGGTAGGAAGATGTCTCCCCGGAAGGAATCAGCTCGTCCGTCGTGGTAACGGGATCATGAATTTCCGAAACCACCCGCAGCACCAGATTCTCCGGCAGTGCCCCCATAGCGGGCCAGTCCTTGATGTTTGGCCCAAACTGAATCTCCACGCTCTCATCCGCCGCACCCTTGGAATCAAAGACGCGGTTCTTATAAATATTGGCGTCAAAGTGATATTTATATTTTCCGATTTCCCCGTCAAACTCGGTGGCCGGAGTCAGCATACCCTTGTTGGCCGCCGTAGCCGCGATGGATCTTGCGTCCATAAGCGCCACGGATGAAATCTGGCCGTTTTGCAGCTTGGAGCCTTCCCTGTTGGGGAAATTCCTCGTAGAGTGCCGGATGCTGAACGCATTGTTCGCCGGCGTGTCGCCCGCACCGAAGCAGGGGCCGCAGAACGCCGTCTTAAGCACCGCGCCTGTCTCCAAAATGGCCGCCGCACAGCCGTTTTTAATCAGCTCCATGTAGACAGGCATGGAAGCCGGGTACACGCTCAAGGTAAAGCCGTCGGAACCGGTATAGGAACCGCGCAGGATATCCGCCGCCGCACAGATATTTTCAAAACCGCCGCCCGCACAGCCCGCGATAATGCCCTGATCTACCATAAACTTGCCGTCTACCACCTTATCCTGCAAAGAATAAGGCACCGCGCCGTCCAGACTTACCTTGGCCCGTTCCTCCACGTCGTGAAGCACATCTTTCAGATTCGCGTTCACCTCGTCGATGGCGTAAGTGTTGCTCGGATGGAAAGGCATGGCGATCATGGGACGGATTTTCGACAGATCTACCGTGATCATCCCATCGTAATAAGCGATCTCTCCCGGATTTAACTCCTTATATTCCTCTTTCCTGCCGTGGATATCATAAAATTCCTTTATCTGCTCGTCCGTCCGCCAGATCGAAGACAGACAGGTGGTTTCCGTGGTCATCACGTCGATGCCGATGCGGAAATCCGCGCTCAGGGAGGCAACGCCCGGGCCTACGAACTCCATCACCTTATTTTTCACATAACCGTTTCCAAACACCGCGCCGATGATAGCTAACGCCACATCCTGCGGGCCGACGCCCTTTACCGGCTCGCCTGTCAGGTACACGCCCACCACACCGGGCATATTGATGTCATAAGTCTGGGACAAAAGCTGCTTGACAAGCTCCGGTCCGCCCTCGCCCATCGCCATCGTGCCGAGCGCACCGTATCTTGTATGGGAATCGGAGCCTAAAATCATCCTGCCGCCGCCCGCGAGCATTTCCCTTGCATACTGGTGGATAACCGCCTGATGGGGCGGTACATAGACGCCGCCGTACCTCTTGGCACAGGTAAGGCCGAACATGTGGTCATCCTCATTGATCGTGCCGCCCACCGCGCACAGGGAATTGTGGCAGTTGGTGAGCACGTAGGGAATGGGGAATCTGGTCAGTCCCGAAGCGCGCGCCGTCTGGATAATCCCCACGAAAGTGATGTCGTGGGAAGTCAGTTTATCAAATTTAATCTTTAATTTCTCCATATTGCCGGACGTGTTATGGGATTCCAGAATACCGTATGCGATGGTATTCTTCGCCGCTTCGTTTTTCGATACATCCCGTCCGGTCTTATTCTTGATCTGCGCCGCCGCATCCACGCTGTCCGGAATGATTTCCGTCCCGTTTAGCAGATACGCACCGCCCTGTGTCAGTTCAATCATACGCTCCTCCATGTCTGTGTGATTCTTTCCGTATTTCTCCATTTATAACTACCAAAATTATTATAAAGGATATGCGCCGCAGGTGCAACACACTTCCCAATAACCATTTTTTATCACCCTTCCACATACTTCATATAATACCCATAATCCTCTTTCTTACAGTTCACCCGCATCCGCACACCGTCCGCCGCGTACTCCGTCGAAAATACCACCGCGTTCTCATTCAGATAGGAAACCGCCCTGCCGTCCGTGTAGGGAATCAGCAGCGTGCACTCCTTGTACCCGCCGGAAAGTTTCTCCTCGATCAGGCAGACCAGCTCCTCCATCCCGATCCGCTTTTTGGCGGACAGGTAAATCGAATCGCCAGCGCCGTCCCCCAAAGTGAATTCGTCTCCCGCATTCGCCTTCGGCACCACCGGCAGATGTGCGGCCAGTTCCTCCGCCGCCACCCCGGAAAGCCCCGGCAGCGCATCCGGGGAAACCAGATCCGACTTATTATAGATATAGAGCATGGGAACACCGTCCGCCTGCAGCTTCTTTAAGGTCTGATTGGTGACGGCAATCTGCTCCTTATAATGTTCGTCGCTGTAATCAACCACCTGTATGAGCAAATCCGCCTCCTTCGCCTCCTCCAGCGTGGACTGAAACGCCTCCACCAGATTGTGCGGCAGCTTGTGGATAAAGCCGACCGTATCCGACAGCAGGAAGGCGTGATGGTCCGGCGGCGCAATCTTTCGCACCGTCGTATCCAGCGTGGCAAAGAGCATGTCCTTCTCAAAGACACGTTTCTCCTCCTGCGCATCCCCCTCGTCCGCGCCATAGAGATCGAGCATGGCATTTAAGAGCGTAGACTTTCCCGCGTTGGTATAACCCACCAGCGCCACTCTCGGAAGCCCCGACTTCACGCGTCGTTTTCTCTGTGTCTCCCGCTCGTTTCCCACTTCCTTCAATTCCCGCCGAAGCTCCGAAAGCCTCTTTTCCAGCACACGTCTGTCAAGCTCCAGCTTCGTCTCTCCGGCGCCCCTGCTGCTCATGGAACCGCTGGCGCCGCCCTGCCTTGAGAGTGCCGCGTGGAGTCCCACAAGTCTTGGCAGCATATATTGCAGTCTCGCCACTTCCACCTGCAGTTTCGCCTCTCTTGATCTGGCCCTTCTCGCGAAAATATCCAGAATCAGCGCGCTTCTGTCCAGAATCGGCTTCTCCAGCCGCTCCTGTAAATTTCGCATCTGCATGGGGGAGAGGGAATTGTCAAAAATGATGACATCTGCTCCCAAATCCTGGGCCAGCCCTTTTACCTCATCCACCTTGCCCGTACCGATATAGAAAGCCTTGTGCACCGTCTCAAGTGTCTGTGACGTCACACCCGCCACTTCCATATCGCAGGCCTCGGCCAACGCCCCCAGCTCCTCTAAAGAAGTGAGATAATCTTCCCCGTCATTCAAATTGGCACCTACCAGCAAAACCCGCTCCATCGTTTCCTCCCTGTCTGCCTATTAAAACTCTTCCAACTCCTTCAAAAACTCCCGGAACGCCTCTTTCGCCCGCTCGATCGTCCCCGGATCATAAGTGTTCAACGCCTGCTCGTACTTGTGAAGCTCCTGCGATATGAGATATCTTTTGTCTCCCAGACTCTCCTCATACATCCGCTCTCCCAGAGTGAGCAGATACTTGTTCTCCTCCCTGTCCCTCGGATGAATTTTTAAATAGGACAGCGTCTCAAACCGCGCAGCAATCTCCTCCTTCGTCATGTCCGCGTTTCTCCCGCCGAAAACCTGTTTTTCCCGCTTTCCTGTGGACATCACCTTGACTTCCACTTCCAGAATGGAATTGATGTCATAGGTGTAGGTTACGTCCACTGCCTCCTCACCCGCAGGAGCGGACGGCACTTCTATATTCAGCTCGCCAAGAGACAGATTATTCTTCGCGAAGCGGCTCTCCCCCTGCAGCACGTTGACCCGTATCTTCGTCTGGTCATCCCGCACCGTATAGAGCCGCTCCGTGCGGCTTGCCGGAATAATCGTATTTCTCTCGATAATCGGACAGAACACGCCGTTCTCAAAGTAACCCTTTTCCCACTCTCTGACCACTTCCGTGCCGAGCGTGAAGGGGCAGACATCCGTGAGGATCACCTCTTTGATCGCCTCTTTCCGCTCCTTCATAGCGCCTTGAATCGCCGCGCCCAGAGCCACCGCCTCGTCTGGATTGATATTGGTATCCGGAATCACCCGGAACAGTTTGCTCACAAACCGGCGGATCACCGGGCTCTTGGTTGCCCCGCCCACCAACACCACCTTGTCAATATCGGAAAGCCGGATATGCGCGTCGGAGAGACTGCGCCGCACGGGCTGTCTAATCTTCTCAAGCAGTTCCTCACATACATTTTCGTAGGCGGAAAGCTCCACCGTAAAGGAAAACACCTCCTCGCCGATCTTGCACTCCATAGTGGAAGTCTTCCCCTCCGAGAAGCCAATCTTACATTTATCCGCCTGTTTGTGAATATGGCGCAGGGTCTTTGCGTCAAGCGAAAGGCGGTCAAACTGCGGAAATTTTTCAAAAAACATCTCCTCCAGCACATCTGTAAAATCCTCGCCGCCGAGGAAATTATCTCCCGCCACGGCGCGCACTTCCAAAATGCTGTCGATGCGCTCCAGCACGGACACATCAAAGGTGCCGCCGCCCAGATCAAACACCAGAAACCGCATATGACCCTGACTCTGATATAAGCCGTATGCGATGGCCGCCGCCGTCGGCTCGCTGATAATCCGCTCCACCTTAAGCCCTGCCAGCTCCCCGGCCCTTCTGGTGGCGCGCCGTCTCTCGTCGTTGAAATAAGCGGGCACACTGATCACCGCCTCCGTGACAGGCTCACCCAGAAATGCTTCCGCGTCCTCCTTAAGCGCACGAAGGACAAAAGAAGAAAGTTCCTCCGCCGAAAAGGTCTTATGCAGAAGGCTGAATTTTCTGCCGCTGCCCATATCTCTCTTGAATACGGACGCCGCACTGTCCGGATAGAGAAGCCGTCTCTCCACCGCCAGATCTCCCACATAAATCTGCTCCTCCTCATCCATGCTCACCACGGAGGGCGTCAGCCTCTTGCCAAGACGGTTCGGTATGATCCGCGGCCCTTCCTCCGTGAAATACGCCGCCAGACTATTTGTTGTTCCCAAGTCGATTCCGATAATCATTTTTGCTCAAATCCCTTCGTTCTTTCTGTTTTCCGTTCTACTCCCTATTTCACAGGTTTTTCCTTTCTGTGAAACATCTTCGTCAAAAAGTTCTGCTTCTGTGTGCCTCCCTCAGCCTTTTCTCCGTTACGTATTTTCTCTAACAGATGCCCGGCTTCCGTCAGACCTTCCCCGTACCTTGCGGATGCCTCCACTAACGATGCCTCCGCCTTCTCAAATTCCCCTTCGGTATAATAATAGCAGCCCAGCCAGAGGGAAGACTCAAAACATTTTTTGTACGCGCAGGAGGCGCATGGTCTGATCTGCTCCATCCTCTCGAAAAGCTCCTTCGCCTTTTCCTTCTCTCCAAGCGCCAGATAGCACCAGGCAAGCCAGCCGCTCTGCACGGGTGCATACTTGGTATAAGCCAGATAATCCTCCTCATTTATGTTGCATTCCGCA
This sequence comes from uncultured Lachnospiraceae bacterium, assembly GCA_949076555.1. Taxonomy (GTDB): domain Bacteria; phylum Bacillota; class Clostridia; order Lachnospirales; family Lachnospiraceae; genus UBA3282. The sequence continues at coordinate 7,849 of CARUOB010000065.1, forward strand.
AGGTGTTTCAGCGCTTTCTTCGCCCAGCGCGCCGCCTCTTCGCGCTGTCCGGCCATATAATAGCTTTTCGCCACGCGCCATTCCATTTTAAATTTTTTCCGGAGGTCCTCGTAAAGAGTTGCCGCTTCCTGATATTTTTTTGCCGCCTTCTCATATTCGACCACGTCCGCCAAGGTGCCTGCCCACTCCTCGTACAGCTTCGCAAGCTCCTGCCTGTCCGCTGCCCGCTTGAAATAAGACCGCTTCGCGTCATCATAAACAGCAAGCCCTTCTCCGGTCTTTCCCATCCGAATCAATGTATCGGCGACATTGCTGTAATAATCCTCGTCATCCCCCTGCTCCCTGCGTCTCTCTTCCTGTACCTGCAAAACCTGCTCCAAACGATTCAACTTTGAATAACAGGTTGTCAGTGTATCCCACAAACCGCTGTCTGCCGGAAAAACCGCCAGCCCTTCTCTGCAGCATGCAATGGCTTTCTCATAATGCCCCATTTTCTGAAGGCACTCCGCCATGCCCCTGTATCCATGGACGGCCCTGTCTTTTGTTCCCATCGCCTCCACCGCGCGTTTATATGCCTCGTATCCCTTCTCATACTGCATGTCGTTCGCGTAGGTAATCGCGATATTCTCCCAGAGAATATAATTCTCATCCTCCGGAACGGTTCCCGCCGCAAGAGCGGCCTCATAATCCGCCACGGCAAGCGCTGTCTCCATCGCGTCCTCATACAGGTTGCCACGATCCCAGAGACGGTAACCCCGGTTTTGGGTGCTTTCCATTTGTCCGTTGATATAATGCATTGCCTTGTCATAGTCTGCCCGCTTATATTCCGAATCGTACAGCTTTTCATAGCACCGGTAAAGTCTTAAGTTAACATCCCGGTAAGTCTCGTCCTGCTCTAACGCCTTTGTAAAGTATGCAGCCGCCTGCCGCCACTCCTCCGCCATCTGATAGCAGACGCCTATGCCGAAATAGTACTCCGCGTGGTGGTAAACTTCTTCCAATCTCTTATACTGTACAAGCGCCCTGTCAAACTGCTCCGCATCCCGCAGGAGATTGCCCAGCACAAGCACATAGTATGGCTCCTCCGGATCTAACATGATGGCGCCCTGAACAAGCTCTATGGCCGTGCCAAGTTTCTCTTCTCTCTCAAATAAAAGCCCCTTCTCAAAAAGCAGTTCCGCCCGGTCAAGAACATCCCTGTCATCGGCCTCTTTCTCCGGCTCTCCTTTCGTCTCCTTGAGCAGTTCATTCAATATTTCCAAAGGACGTTTCCGGCTCTCCTCGTCTTCCGAGAGCATACGCAATATCTTCGCTTCCTGAAAACGCAGCTTTTTGGAAAACTCCACTTCATTTTCTCTGGCTCTCTCTATCACACCGAGGGCATCCTTATACTGGTCATAATCATAAAAGATCATCGCCGCGTAGAGATAAGGCTTGTCAAAACCCGCATACAGTTCTATGGCGCGATAATAATCGTCCACCACCTGCTGCGCCTTTCTCATGTGATAGCACGCTTCCTGTCTGACGAGATAAGCGGGATAAAATCCGTCGTCTGCCTCCAGAACGTCATCACATACTTCTGTCGCTTTCTCATATTCCTTCAGGGAAAGATACCTGTCAGCCAGATAATATTTACAGTCGATACGGGTTCTTTCGTCGGCCTCCATCTCAATGGACGTCTTCGTCTCCCGCTCTCCCTCCTCCGGCTGACCCGTACAGAAATAGCATACGCCCAGAAGCCGATGGCTTTGTGCCGCCTTTGACGCCTTCTTTTTCCCGTCGTCCCCGTTTTCCTCCACACACTTCAAATGCGCCCGATAAACGGGAATCGCTTCCTCATAACGATCCATCCGGTAAAGGCTCCACGCCTTCAGTTCAAGGCCGTCCTCTTCCCCCGCCAGTTCGCCATCCTCCGAAAGCAGCGCCAGAATGTCCTCATACCGCTCAAGATCAAACAGCCGCCACCCCAGAAATGACCGCAGCTCCTTCCCGGAAAGATCTTCATATGCCTCTCCTTGATCGAGCGCCCTTCGCAGTGCGGGGACAAGCGCATTGTCGATCTCCTTTTGCCGCTCCAAAAGCTCTTCGTCGCGCCGGTTCACCTTAATCAGCGCATCGACATATTTGCCGGCCCGATACCAGCTTTTCCGGTCGGCCAGACAGTGCATGGCGAAATACTTGGCCATATAATAATCCGGCTCCACGGCAAGCACCGCCTCCCACAGCGCAAGCCCCTTGTCCTCGTCTCCCGTATCATAAAATATTTTTCCCGTCCAGACACGCACATAGTTGTCCTCCGGATACCGTTCCAACAGCTTTTCCGCCCGTTCCCGTCCTTTTTCACACTCATTTTTGCGAATATACAGACGCAAACGTTCTACCTCCTCGTAGGGATGGTATATCTCATGCCGTTTCATATCTAAGAGGCTCTGCATAACGCCTTCCGTCTCATCATTCTCCAACTGGTTTTTGATCTGGAAATACTCTCTGATATAATCATCCGCATCCTCGTCGCTCTCCGGCAGATAACCGTCATGCGCCTCAAACAGGCTATAGTCGAGAAAGTCCTCCGTATGCACATGGTATTCAATGTGCTTCAAGAAATTCACATGGAACTCCTCCTTCAGCGCATCAAAATCCTCCATCACATGAAACACCCGGTCAAGCAGCCGCCAAACCGTCTGCGGCAGAAGAGCGTGGCCGGACAGAAAACCGAGAAGCTGTCCTCTCGCCTCCAAAAAAGTATCCAGTCCGGCGCAGACCGGATCATCAAAAATCTGCTCCCAATTCTCCACTTCCCTGCGCAGCAAAATGTTCCGGTAAATTTCCCGCACACGCTTCATCCACAGCCCGATCTCTCCCTGCGGCTCTTCCTCCTCTTCCTCGTCCTGCTGCCTTGCAAAGCGGAGCGCCTCCTCATAGGCCTCCCGCAGGCGCTTGAATCCCTCCGGGTCATCCTCCGGGTTCGTATTTTTTAAGAGTGTAAGGTAGCTTCGTCTGATCTGCTCTTCTTCCTTCGTCTCAGAAAGCCCAAGTATCTGAAACGCCAGCTTTTTGTCCATAAATATACCGCTCCTCTCCGCCATCCGTCCTTTTTATCATAGCACATTACCACCGTAAAATCGAGCGAAGTTAACAAGGCTTTCTGACTCTGCTTATACGCGCAAGGAGGCCTTCTCCTTATCGGGAGAAGGCCTCGCACTTTTCGTTTATTTTAAAATTCTTTTTACCGGAGAGGTCGTCGTCGCCACAGGCTCCTTCGGGATCACAACCTTATCCAGCTTCCAGATCTCATCCACGTACTCCTGAATGGTTCTGTCGGAAGTGAACTTGCCGGAACATGCCACGTTTAAGATCGCGCTTCTCGCCCAGCCCTTCTCATCCCGGTATGCGGCCTCCACTTTTCTCTGCGCCTCCGCGTAAGCCTTGAAGTCTTTCAGAATAAAGTAGGTGTCCGCCTTCGAGGTGCTCTGCGTATTTAACAGAGAATTGTAAAGGGAACGGAACATATCCGGATCGCCGGGTGCGTATGTGCCGTTAATAAGCTGCATCAGCACCTTTCTCACATCGGGATCGTTGTTAAAAATATCCGTAGGATGATAGCCGCCGTAATTTTCGTAGCGGATAACCTCATCCGAGGTCAGACCGAAGATAAACGCGTTATCCTCGCCCACTTCTTCCACAATCTCCACGTTCGCACCGTCCATGGTGCCGATGGTCAGCGCGCCGTTTAACATGAATTTCATGTTGCCTGTGCCGGATGCCTCCTTGCTGGCTGTGGAAATCTGCTCGGACACATCCGCCGCCGCGAAGATAATCTCCGCATTGGACACACGGTAATTCTCGATAAATACCACTTTGATCTTTCCGTTAATGGCAGGATCGTTGTTCACAACATCCGCCACGGAATTGATCAGCTTAATCGTCAGCTTCGCGTTCTTATAGCCAGCCGCCGCCTTCGCGCCGAAAATGAACGTTCTGGGATAGAAGTTCATATCCGGGTGTTCCTTTAATTCATTGTACAGATACATCACGTGCAGGATGTTCAAAAGCTGACGCTTGTACTCATGCAGACGCTTCACCTGTACGTCAAAGATGGAGCGGGGATCAACCTCAATACCGTTATGCTCCAAAATGTACTCCGCCAGACGCACCTTGTTCTGATACTTGATGTTCATAAACTCCTGCTGCGCCTTCTCGTCATCGGCATAAATTTTAAGCTTATTGATCTTGGGCAGATCCGTGATCCAGTCGTTGCCCACATGATCGGTCACCCAATCCGCCAAAAGAGGATTCGCGTGAAGCAGGAACCGTCTCTGGGTGATGCCGTTTGTCTTATTGTTGAACTTCTCAGGCATCATCTCATAGAAATCCTTCAACTCCTGGTGCTTCAGGATTTCCGTATGCAGCCTTGCCACACCGTTCACGGAATAGCCGGCCGCGATCGCCAGATGCGCCATCTTGACCTGACCGTCATAAATGATCGCCATCTTTCTGACTTTCTCATGATCGCCGGGATACTTCTGCCCGATTCTCTCAATGAACCGGCGGTTGATCTCCTCCACGATCTGATATACTCTGGGAAGCAGTCTTGAGAAAAGCTCAATGGGCCATTTCTCCAGCGCCTCGGACATAATCGTGTGGTTCGTGTAGGCACAGGTCTTGGTCGTCACCTCCCACGCCTCGTCCCACGTCAGATAATGTTCGTCCATGAGGATACGCATCAGTTCCGCTATGGCAACGGTAGGATGTGTATCATTCAACTGGAAAGTTACCTTCTCATGGAACTTCCTGATATCGTCATGTTTTCTCAAATATTTCGCCACAGCCTCCTGCACGGATGCCGAAATGAAGAAGTACTGCTGTTTTAAGCGAAGCTCCTTGCCCGCGTAGTGATTATCATTGGGATAAAGCACCTCCACGATATTTCTCGCCAGATTCTCCTGCTCCACCGCCTTCTGATAATCGCCCTTGTCGAAGGAATCGAGCTGGAAGCAGTTCACCGGCTCCGCATCCCAGATACGAAGGGTGTTAACGATGCCGTTTCCGTAACCCACGATAGGCAGATCGTAAGGGATCGCCGTTACCGCCTGATACCCCTCCTGTCTGAAATTGTTCCTGCCGTTTTCGTCCACATACACATTTACATAACCGCCAAAGCGCACTTCTTTCGCGTACTCCGGACGGCGCAGCTCGAACGGATTGCCGTCTTTGAGCCAGTTGTCAGGCACTTCCACCTGATAGCCGTCGCGGATCTCCTGCTTAAACATGCCGTAGCGGTATCTGATGCCGCAGCCGTATGCCGCGTAACCGAGCGTTGCCAGAGAATCCAAAAAGCATGCCGCCAGACGTCCCAGACCGCCGTTACCCAGCGCCGGATCTGGCTCCTGATCCTCAACCACATTGATATCGATGCCAAGCTCCTCAAGCGCCTGAGAAAACACTTTATATGCCTGCAGATTGATCATATTGTTTCCGAGAGCGCGTCCCATCAAAAACTCCATGGACAGATAGTAAACCATCTTCGGGTCCTGTCTGTCATATTCCTTCTGGGACTTTAACCACTGATCCACGATAGCGTCCTTAACCGCGTAAGATACTGCCTGAAAAATCTGCTGATCAGAGGCCTCCTCCAGCGTCTTTCTGTAAAGGGTTTTTACATTGTAAAGAACGCTTCTCTTAAAAAGCTCTGTATCAAAAGTTGTTGTAGGTGCTTTTTTTATCATTTCTCTCCTCCTCGTTAACCCTGCTGTCAGATTAGGTTTATTTACATTCATTTCCATTATAGCCTGTATTTTTCCGTTTGACTATATAAAGATTGAAATTTACCGTTTCCGTCCAAAAAACCTCATGATTTGATGCGTCTGCGCGGTTCGCTGTCGGCAGCTATATTTTCTGAATACCGATGGTCACGGTCTCCCCGTTCACGTTCCACTCCTTGGAAACCGTCAGATTTTCTCCCGTGCCGATGCTCTCCGCCAGCACTTTCCCGGCGATGACAGCCTCATTCTTCGCGGCAATCTGCGCCACTTTCTCATTGTCATTCAGGGAGACTCTGATATGGTCCATCACCTCAAAGTCCGCATCTTTTCTCATGGTCTGGATCTTGCTGATGATCTCGTAGACAAAGCCCTCCTCGATCAGCTCTTCCGACAGGTTCGTGTCGAGCACCACCGTCACATTGTTGTCGGCCTCCGCCACAAAACCGTCCTTCTGCGCCATGTCGATCAGCAGATCTTCTTCTGCAAGGGCAACTTCTGTGCCATCCACGACAAAGACGAGCCTGCCCTCCGCCTTTAAGGTCTCCATCGCCGCGCTTCCGTCCACTGCGGACAGATAGGCCTTGATGCCGCCGAGCTGTCTGCCGTACTTCGGACCGACGGTCTTAAGCTGGGGCTTAAAGCTGTAAGTCGTAAACGCAGACACATCATCGGAGAATACGATCTGTTTTACATTCAGCTCGTCCCTGATGATATCCTGATAGAAGTCGTCAAGAACGGTTTCCGCTTTCACGTACATGCTGCCGATGGGCTGGCGGTTCTTGATGTTGGCCGTGTTGCGGGCCGCGCGGCCCATGACAACGATCTTTAACACCTCTTCCATGGCGTCTTCCAGCTTTTTGTCGATCATCCCCTCGTTGGCCGTAGGGAAATCGCACAGGTGGATGCTCTCCGGCGCTTCTTGATCAATGCTGCACACCAGATTGCGGTAAATCTCCTCCGTCATAAAGGGAATCATGGGCGCGGCGCACTTGCAGATATCCACGAGGGCCGTGTAAAGCGTCATGTAAGCGTTGATCTTATCCTGCTCCATGCCCTTCGCCCAGAAACGTTCCCTGCTTCTTCTCACATACCAGTTACTCATCTCATCCACGAAGTTGTCTAACACTCTCGCCGCCTCGGGGATTCTGTAATGGTTCAGGTGATCGTCCACTTCTTTGATGGCCGTGTTTAATTTGGAGAGCAGCCACTTATCCATCACGGGAAGTTTGTCATATTCCAGACTGTACTTCGTCGCGTCAAAATTATCGATATTTGCATACAGCACAAAGAACGCGTAGGTATTCCAGAGCGTGCCGAGGAATTTACGCTGTCCCTCCTGCACCGCCTTGCCGTGGAAACGGTTGGGCAGCCAGGGTGCCGAGTTGATATAGAAATACCACCGGATCGCATCCGCGCCGTAAGTCTCCAGCGCCTCGAAAGGATCTACCGAGTTGCCCTTAGACTTACTCATCTTCTGGCCGTTCTCGTCCTGCACATGCCCAAGCACGATCACGTTCTCAAAGGGAGCCTTGTTAAACAGGAGCGTGGACTCCGCCATCAGGGAGTAGAACCACCCGCGGGTCTGGTCCACCGCCTCGGAGATAAACTGCGCCGGGAACTGGCTGTCAAACAGCTCTTTATTTTCAAACGGATAATGGTGCTGTGCAAAAGGCATCGCGCCGGAGTCAAACCAGCAGTCGATCACCTCGGGCACGCGTTTCATAGTCCCGCCGCATTCCGGGCAGTTACAGGTGATCTCATCGATATAAGGCCTGTGCAGCTCCACGGTCTTCGCCGCCGCGTTGCCGCTCATCTTCTCCAGTTCCTCTCTGGAACCGATGGCTTCCATATGGCCGCAGCCTTCGCACTCCCACACATTTAAGGGCGTGCCCCAGTAACGATTGCGGGAGATACCCCAGTCCTGAATATTTTCCAGCCAGTTGCCGAAACGCCCCTCGCCGATGGACTCGGGAATCCAGTTCACCGTCTTATTATTGCGCACCAGATCGTCGCGCACCGCCGTCATTTTAATGAACCAGGACTCGCGCGCATAGTAGATCAGTGGCGTGTCGCAGCGCCAGCAGAACGGATAGTCGTGCTCGAACTTGGGCGCGTCAAAGAGCTTCCCTTCTTTGTCCAAATCCTTGATCACTTCCGGGTCAGCCTTCTTCACGAACAGACCCGCGTAAGGCGTCTCCTCCGTCATGCTGCCCTTGCCGTCCACAAACTGCACGAAGGGCAGGTCGTATTTCCGGCCCACCTGCGCGTCGTCCTCACCGAAAGCGGGCGCGATATGCACGATGCCGGTACCGTCCGTCATGGTAACGTAACTGTCGCAGGTCACATA
>CARUOB010000066.1 GCA_949076555.1 uncultured Lachnospiraceae bacterium
AATTTACCCCGGCCAGCGCGTGCACCTCATTCTCACCTGACCCGTATACCTTTTTTAAGTCTTTTGTCGACAAAATCGCCATACTTTTTCCTCCTTTTTATGTGATAAAAGCCGATTGCTTAGCGCTGTGCTTACTCACAGCCGCCACCCACATCCGCAGTCCGCACTGACTCCCGGCCTGCTCATTTGGGCTTTGCTTTTATCAAAAATAATCTGTATTGTGAAGCACACCATACACTGTTCTCCACAATACAGATTATCTCACAGCATTCTTTCCACATTCTTTCACGAATAAAATAAAATGTGACAGTTTTGTAAGAATTATAACTTCAAACTGATATGACCATCCGTGCAGCCGTTCTTTTCGCGTCACATCACCCGGAACCTGTATCTGAGTCCGTAGGAAGATACACGGAAAATACCGTTCCTTTTCCAACCTCGGAATCAAGTTTTATATAACCGGACTGTTGTCTCAGGATTTCCCTGACCAAATACAAGCCGATCCCCACGCCCTTCTCATCAGAAACCGCCATCGCACGGTAAAACCGTCCAAATATTTTGGCATGTTCTTCTTCTGCAATCCCAATCCCCGTGTCCGCCACCTCAATACAGGCAAAAAGTTTGTAGGGTTTCACACTTACGGTAACGCCCCCTGTCTGCGTATATTTTATGGCGTTATCTATCAGGTTATTTAACGCTTCCAGCGTCCATTTCGGATCAAAACAGGCAGTGACTCCTTTCGCCTCCTCAATCAGTACATGCAGATACAGGCCTTTTTCCCGCGCACGGTCCGCATATTGCTTTTCCGCCTCCTCCAAAAGCCCTGTGAATGTATTTTTTCTGGGATGAAGTACAAGGATTCCCGTCTCCAGCCTCGACAGTTTCACCAATGACTGGATCAGAAAATCCAACCTTTCCACCTGACTTTCCAGCCGTGCAACGGTTTCATTGCCTTTGACCCCTTCCTCCTCCTTTAACAGCTCTGTGTAAAGAAGCAGATTTGCTATCGGCGTTTTCGTCTGATGTGAAATATCCGCAATCAACGTTTTCGTCTTCGCCTGTTCCGCCGCCGCTTTTTCCATTCTGGTTTCCGATACGGCCAGATACTCTTCCAGCTTATTCTCCATGGCCGCAAGCAGGGACTCATCAAAATTGTCAGCCCGGAAAGTGCCGTCTATAGCTGACTGTATCATGTTATGCATACGGCGAAGGCTTCGTCTTCGAAAATAGAAATCTACAGCCACAATCAAAATAGCGGCTAAGAGACAAATAAGACCGACAGCGAACAAAACAACCCCTGTTTTATTTTCCATGATATATAACCCATTTTCCTTTTTACCAGAGTCGGCATTTTCACCTACTCCCATCGGTATCCAATACCGTACACCGTTTTAATCCGCTCCTGCGCGCCCAGCTTGTCCCGCAGGCGTTTCACGGTAACCGACAGCGTATTCTCATCGACAAATGCCGCATCCACCGACCAGATGCATTCAAGAAGACGATCCCTCGTCAAAGTGATGCCCCTGTTTTCTATGAGAAGCCGAAGCAGCTTTTGCTCACCCTTGCTGAGTTCGATCTGCTCCTCTTTGTGACAAAACAACATCTTCACAAAATGAAACCGATAGTCGCCGTCGATAATCCAGCCCTCTCCGCGCGAAAGTGCATCTGCGCCCGATGGAAAACCCTGCGCCAAGGCGTCCGCCGCCATACCGGTCCCGGCATTGTGCGCCGCCATATGTCCGGCGTCCGTCCCCGCCAGACTCTCTACGCCATCCGGCGGACCGTTTCGTTCCAAAACCTCCACACGCCGAAGCTGGGTCGCCACCCGCGCCCGCAGTACCGCCAGACTGAACGGCTTCGTAATATAATCGTCCGCCCCGGCTTCCAGCCCCGCCACAATATCCGTTTCCATGTCATTTGCCGTCAACATTATGACGCACATGTCATATTTTGCTTTTATTTGTTGTAGGAAATCAAAACCGTTTCCGTCGGGCAGGTTCACATCCAGCACCACAAGATCGAATCCCGTCCGTATACCCGGCTCCGCATTTTGGGACGGCCCGCCTGTCCCTGCATCCGGCCTTTCCCCGCCAAGAAGTTTCTCCGCCTCCCGCACGGTATGACAGCTCACCGTCTCGGTCTTTTCGTTTTGCAGGGCGCGGCACAGACCCTCCGCCAGCGGACGATCATCCTCCACGATTAAAATCCGTTGTTTTTTATCTACACCCATGCTGTTTTCCCCTACTTCAACTCATTCGCCGTCACATAGAAATGATGATACATTCCGCCCTGCGCAAGCAGACTCTCGTGGGTCCCCTCCTCCACGATGCCTTCCTCCGTCAATACCAGAATCCGATCCGAATTGCGGATGCTCGACAGCCTGTGTGCGATGGTGATGGTGGTTCTTCCCTTCGCCAGAGCCTCTAACGATTTCGCCACCTGAAACTCGCTCTCATTGTCCAGCGCAGAAGTGGCCTCATCCATAATCAGAATGGGCGGATTTTTCAAAAATACCCGGGCAATGCTGATGCGCTGTTTCTGTCCGCCGGAAAGTTTCACACCGCGCTCTCCCACATAAGTATCATACCCGTCTTTCAAGGCTGTGATAAAATCATGCGCCCCAGCCTGCTTCGCAGCCTCCACCACTTCCTCTCTTGTGGCCGTCTCTCTGCCGTAAGCAATATTTTCATAGACCGTGCCGGAAAAAAGATAAACGTCCTGCTGCACCATACCGATATTCTGCCGCAGGCTTTTGATCGTATACCCGTGAATGTTCTTTCCGTCCAGCAGAATCTCCCCCCGGTCAATATCATAAAACCGCGGAATCAGATTGCACAGAGTCGTCTTTCCGCCGCCGGATGGCCCTACAATGGCGATCTTCTCTCCCTGATGAATTTCCAGATTTAAGCCCCGGAACACCACATTGTGATCGTCAGGGTACTCGAAACTGACATTGCGGAAGGAAATATTGCCCTTCGGATTCACGCAGGCCACCGCATCCGGCTCGTCAAAAATCTCGATGTCGCTGTCCATGATCTGCACGAAGCGCTCAATCCCCGTCATGCCCCTCTGGAACTGCTCCGCAAATTCGATAATCCGGCGGATCGTCGCAATCAGGGTGGTCACATACATCACATAGGCCACCAGATCACCGGGCGCGATTTTCCCTTTCACCATGAAAATGCCGCCCGCCACCAGAAGCACCAGATACATCAATCCGTCGAAGGCTCTCGTAGTCGTATGGAACGCCGCCATAAATTTATAGGTTTCCTTTTTAATATGAAGAAAGTTTTGGTTATCCTGCTCGAATTTCTCCTTTTCCTTCTCCTCGTTGGTGAACGCCTTCACCACCTTCTGCCCAAGCAGACTGTCCTCAATGCGGGCATTCAACTCGCCGATCTGTACGCGCTGCTTTCGAAACGCCTCCCGCATCCGCAGATTGATGGCCGTACACGTCACCAGCATAATCGGCACGACAATGAAAATAATCAGCGTCAGCGCCAGACTGATCCGCGAAAGAATGATAAAGGAAATCACAGCCTTAATCCCCGCAATAAAAAATTCCTCCGGACAATGGTGCGAAAATTCCGTCACATCGAAAAGATCGTTGGTGATGCGCCCCATGATCTGGCCGACCTTGGTATTATTATAGTAAGTGTCCGACAATTTCTGCAGATGCGCATAAGCGTCCCTGCGCATATCCGTCTCAATGCGCGTACCCATCACATGCCCCGTATAAGCCATATAAAAATTCGCCACCAGATCTACGATCCGCAGGCACAGGTATAACGCACCCAGACGCAAGATAACCGATACGGACAAAGACGCCAGATCGTTCATGCCCGCATTGGTGATAAAGCGAATAATCATCGGCAGCACCAACTCGCAGACCGTCGTAAGTCCCGCGCATAATAGATCCATCACAACAATCTTCCAGTATTTTTTGTAATAGGGGAAAAATCTTCTCATCAATTCCCCGGATTTGTAGTTTCTTGTGTTTTCCTGTGTGTTCATGCGGCGCTCCTTAAACTCATGTCATATTTCCAAAACATATCTGCCTATACTTATTCCGTAATTATATACTGAGAACAAAATAATTGTCAAAGCAAAAGGGCCGTCCTTTTCGGACAACCCTCAAGAAAACATTTTAGATAAAATAGATTTACGGCTACATTTCCTTGAAGTCGTTTTCTCCTGTTGCTTCAATAATCGCCACCATTTCTGCCGGGGTAATAATGAAATTCCTAGATGGATAATACTTCTGATTGCCTGTTACTAAATAGGCATCATCATCCCTTTTTTCCATAGCTACTTCATAAAATACAAGGTCATCCATATCAATCAGGACTGCCCCTGTGGGTTGCGGAAACACTTCAACCCCATACTGCCTGACTGCACCAAGAACTATCTGTATTGTTTCTTCATGCAGGTGGAATTTTTCTCTATGAAGTACCTCATCATATTCGGCTAAAATGTCTTGATGATACAAAGGAATAATCTTTCCTTCAAAAACGGCATCTAATACCTTGACTGTAGCTGAATCTTCATTTTTAGAAAGTAACGCCGATAACAATACATTTGTATCAATCACTGCATAATGTTCCATAAAGATCTACCTTTTTCTTTCTGATCTTACTGCCATAATTTCAGCATTAATATCATCAAGTGACATTTTCGGAACATCAGATGCTTGCTTTCGCAATTCATAAAACGCATTTTTTGCTTCTGTTCTTGTTATCGTCTGTTCAGGCAATTTTGCATCAAACGGAAGTCCTTTTACCATTTTACTTCTGGCCATGAACATACGGAATGCTGTAGGTAAGTCCATTCCAAGCCTCTCATATATTTCAGTCACTTCTTGTTTTAGCGCTTTGTCTGCCCTGAATTGAATTAAAACCTGTTCTGCCATAAACACCCTCCTTGTAAACATATTGCAGTTGTTTTGCATGTGTTTATAATAATATTATATTCCTCATATTAAAAATTAGCAATGAGTTTTCATATTTCAGGAAAGCATTTCGCTTTGCAAGTTTTTTCGGACAACCCTTTCATCACAGCCGGTCTCCCTTTATTTCCCTTTCCCGTTATACTCCACGACCCTGTAAAAGTCCTGCTCGCTCAAATAACCCTCTATCTTCCGAAGCTCCTCATCCGAAAGCACATTTCCCAGGTCGATATAATAGCAGACGCACGTCGCGGCCTCATCCTGCTTCTGCACAAAAGGCAGCACATGTTCCATCAGCCCCTCAAAGGACAACTGATCCTTGTCTAACGCCGTCACGATATCCGTCAGAGATCTGGTGGACAACCGAAAACAGATCTGGTCCAGAATCTGATCATTGAAACTGTCCACCCCTCCTCTGCGAAGCGCCTCCGCCAGATACTGTGCAGACTTCTCCGAATCGGAATAAATAAAGATATTCTCCCAGTCCGACCCGGACACACGGCCGCGCTCCAAAAGACACCGGAAGCACTCGCTCACGGTCTCATCCTTCATATAGGGAGCAATGACGCACAAAATACCGCTGTCAAATTCGCTGATCCTTCCGGCCTGCAGCTCCTCCAGCAGATACTGCGATGTCAGGTTCTCATCCGAATAAATCCACAGCTCCTGCCAGTTGTCCCTTGACAGAACAATCTCTTCCTGCCATGCAAGCTGGCATAATCTGCTTATCTCCTCTCCCTTCAAATGAGGGAACGCCTCTTTCACTCTGGATAGATCGAATGGCCGGTTCCCATTCAGAACCTGATAAGCATACTCCTCATTCTCATCCACATAAATGCTGTCAATGTTTCCCTTTTTGAGCCCCCCGTACGTTATGTCGAGTTCCTTAATCTTCGCCTTCTGACCGACCATCTTGATCACGTTTCTTCCTTGGGGAAGCGTAACCTTCACGGCACTCTCCTCTCCGCTCTCATTGAGCGTCTGCACCGTCTGATCCGGCCTGACACAAACAATCTTAAAACGGCCATCATAGAGTTGAAACACAGAAGAAACCTGAAGCGTCGTCTCCTTGTTGGCATAAAAAATCCACAACGTATCGGACCCGTTAAGCACAAACTTATTTGCGTTTACACTGCTGTCACCACCCATGTATGACCACGCGCGCCAGCAGTCGCTTTCACTGTCTTCTGCAATCAGGGCGTCGTCATCATACATCCGGTAAGCCTTTCCGCTGCTGCTCACCAGAATCGGCTGATTCAGATCAAAGGAGTCTTCCCACATCTGGGACCACATGCTTTTTTCCCAGAAATGCTCGGTAAGAGCCATAAAACTCTTTTTATAACCCGTAGCAATCGTTTCCCCGAAACTGCCCCCGCTGTCCGCCGCGCCACAGACGACAGACACCGCAAAAAACAGAATAAGTACCACTGCCGAGCAAAGCCCGACCACTATTCCCGTCCTATGATAGCGCGCAATTCCACGCAGTCTCTCCTTTAGCGTGCTCTTTTCCTCCAAAAGGGTCATGGCCGGCACACTGCCGTACATCTTTCCGCCTTTTCCGGAAAACGCATCCCCGGACCAATGTTTCTGCGCCACATCCAGAAGCACATTTCCGTATGCCCTGCGCCCTTCCTCCGACAGAAGCTTTAACACCGTTTCGTCACAGGCAAGCTCACAGTCTACGTTAAACCTCCGGCTAAACACATATACCAGCGGGTTGAACCAATGCACGCAGAGCGCGGCCTGAAACAGCCATTTATACAAAATGTCTTTTCTTTTATAATGCACAAGTTCGTGATGCAGCATCAGACAAATATCGTTCTCCCGTCCTTCCATCTCTGCAAGCATTGCCTGCGGCAGATAAATACGCGGCCGCCAGAATCCGATCAGCATCGGACTGTTGATCGCTGTGCTCTCATAGAGCGCCACCCTTTTCCCGATTCCAAGTCTTATCTGCATTTCCGCACTTTTATGAAGGACTTTTTCCCAGGTGAGCGGCCCGCCTGCCGCATGAACCTCTTTGGCAAAACGCCGATAAACATAAAACCGCCTGAGTGCGGCAAAAAAGACACCGCAAACCCACAATATACTCACAACGCGAAAAATCTGTGCCCATCTCACACCCGCCTGTTTATCATCTGTGCCGCTGCCGGCTGTCATGACCATTTCCCCGTTCGATGTATTTTGCACCGTTTCCGTATTATCAGTCCCCGTCCCGACCGTTTCCCCGTCCGATGCCTTTTGCACCGTCTCTGTATGGTCAGTCCCCGTCCCGGCAGACTTTTCCGCCTTACTGCCAGTGCTTCTCTGCTCACTTTGCAAAGCATCAGACGTCGTGCCCTCACGCACGCTTTCTCCTGCCGCTCCGTCCGCATCGGTCTGTCCAGCCACCACCGCCGTCAGCTCCTCAGACAAATATCCCATCAAATTGATGTCCGCACGAAACGGCACAAGCAGCCTCACAAGCACCAGAAGCCACAGATAATATGTCCATTTTTTTGCAAAAAGCTGGTAGGTAAGCGGACGAAACAGCAGGATCAATAGTCCCACCAGCGCACCGGATAACGATAATGATAAAACCACTGAAAATAATTGCGTCATAATTTCCTCCATCAAAAACACGATACACTTCTCACACACGTTTCACTCGTCAAATCATCTGCGCGATCTCCTGATCACCGTCTGTCAATCCGCAATTCCCTTTACCTGAAATTATCCCGAAAATAATTTCTCAACTCCTCCACATCTTCCCTGCTCAAATTCTCATCCTCGATGAGAGCCGCCGCCAGATTTTTCGCATTGCCCTTAAAAAATTTGTTAAGGAAGCTTTTCGTCTCCCCTTTCACATAATCCTCCCGCGCCACAAGAGGCGAATAATAATAAACCCCCTGTTTCTCCTGCGCGATTACGCCCTTATCCAGCAATCTGCGGATCAGCGTCAGCACCGTGGTTCGCTCCCAATCTTTTTTCTCATTCAGCCGCGCACGGATTTCATTGGCATTCAACGCTTCCCCCGCAGCCCAGAGCGTTTCCAGAATCTCCAGCTCTGCGTCGGATATTTTCGTGTCTTTCATAAGCATCTCCAGTTTTCCTCTTAATTTTTTATGTTTACACACGTAGACTTTTATCTATAGTCTACGTGTGTAAACACTCTTTGTCAATACAAACTTTTCTAAATCTCCCGGTACTCGCAGTACGAAAAATCTGCCTATAAAAAAGCGGCCATGCCATATATTGCACGACCGCCTAAGCGTTCCTTTCATATAAAACGATCTGATACGGGAATTTTGTCTGTTACATGTTTTCCGTAATTTTCTGTATTGCTTCCTCTTTTGTCTCTACAAAGAAAAAGTCTTTCCCTTTGTTGCTCTCAAAGATAAAATCCTTGAGCGGCTTGCTCGTATAATGGGAATAGTCGCCATATATAGCAAGTTTTCCACCGTAATTAATATATTTCTGGAGAATTTCTCCTGCCAAACCACTGCTTAAAATAAAGAAATCCTCTGTGACTGCCTTTTTATCCACGACGAGATACTCCGTGCCTGCTTCGTATTTGGCAGACATAAGCAGATCAAGCGCAGAATCGACATCTGTAATCACCACATTGTCACTTGAAACAACAGCAATGCTTCCATTGCCACAATCCATTTTTTCAAGTCTCATGTCTGTACCTCCTTCCATAACTTGCAGACAAAATCCCGCAGTACCGCCGCCGGTAACGCTTCCGTGTATTGTAGCACAGTCATTTTTCTAATGCAAGATAAATTTGGAAAGACATGAAAGAATGATAATGGAAATCTTCTTATAAATCTGTTATATTAAGTATCTTCTGCACTTTTCCAAATTCCTGTATCAACTGTTCTCCCGCCACGAATATCTCTTTTTTCCACGGATGGCCATACAAACCGATTGACCAGTCAAATGATACAAAAAAATGATAATCGCCATCTGGATAATAACTTGGAAAATATACATTACAATTTCGCTCTGCATCATAAAACCAATAATCTAATGGTATTTCTTCACATGGATTATAAATGAAACAATCATGCCGCCAGTCCAAGGCATACATATTTGTGGCATTTACTCTGCAAAAAACAGAATTGATAATTTTTTCTTGTTCTTCCGTGAAAACCCCGTTCAAATGATATTTCTTATACTTCATTGGCAATGACAACCATGGTTTTGAATCGGTTTCACAAGAAGGATAAAACCGGAAATCATAATATATTTTATCCCAAATGGCGTTGTATTTGTTATAATCCAAAATTATTTCCATTTTCCATTCTTCTAAAGGCTAATCAGTTTTTCAGTTATTATAATCCCGATTTGTTTAACTGTACCGGAAAAACTATACCATATCCTATTATATAAAGCAATCTGTATCCTATGTCCGTTCCGCCTATCCACAAAAACCGGATATATGATAAAATCAGACGAAAGAGGTGCTGTTATGATTGTTTCCATCACTTTAGGGAAATATTTAAACGGAGCAAACTTGCGCAAACAGGAACAGGACTTTCCTTCCACAATTTTATAAAATGATTTCACACAAGGAGATCGAGTAAAAGCCCCGCCCCGCGCGGCAAAAAAAGGAAAGGCAGGAAACGATATGTCAATACAACTGATTCAACAGGCAATACGCTATATGGAAGAACACATTTACGAGGACATTAATTATACTGATGTGGCCACAAGCATACACATGTCCAACTATAACTTCCATCGCACATTCAGCTTTATTGCCGGAATGACGGCTAATGAGTACATCCGGAACCGCCGTCTCACGCTGGCGGCGCAGGAACTCCAAGCGACGGATCTGTCCGTCATTGACGCCGCATACAAGTATGGCTATGAATCGCCGGAGAGCTTTTCCAAAGCCTTTACCCGCTTTCACGGTTCCACACCGAAGCAGGCAAAGAAGCCTGGCGCAAAGCTTCATCTATTCAGTCCCCTTGTAATAAAAATCATAACGGAAGGTGGTAGTATTATGAATTACAGAATGGAACACAGACAGGCACAGCAGTTTCTTGCACTGGTCAAGGCTTTTCCCAACGAGATCATCAATGATGACAACGACCACAGCATCCCCGATTTCTGGACGGCGTGTTTCGACAAGAATCTGATCGAACCCATGAAGCAGCTTAGAAAAGAGGGGAAACGGGATATATTCGGCCTTTGCAGCCCTGCAAAAGAAAACGGGACACACTTTGACTACGGCATCGGCATCATTATGGATGAAGATACCGATGCCGAGGGCGCAAAAAAACTTTTGAATAACGGCTACACCTTATGGAAGGCGGAGCCAGCCGACTATGCCGTGTTCAGGTGCATCGGCACGGACGGAGGCTGCATCGGCGAGACATGGGCCAAATTCTACAAGGAGTTTTCTCCTCAGACAGGTTATGTGCAGACGGACGATACGGACTATGAAATCTATTTTGAGAAAGGCGAAGAAGATCTGTTCTGCGAATTATGGGTTCCTGTCACGAAGGGTTAATTCCCTGCATACTATAACGAAACCGATAGTAAAACCGTCCCTAATGCGGGGCGGTTTTTGCATGCCGGATCACATCCTCAAATTTTTGTATGCAGTTCTCCGGCTCGCTACTCGCAGGAACAAACAGGCCAGCGTCAAAGCCGTCCGTCTTCATAGTACGCCAGAAAAGCCCGCCGCGTATATTCCATATCTGCCACTGCCCCAAACTCCCGGATAGAGTGCATCGCCAGAATCGGCGCACCCATATCCACCGCAGGGATCGTGGTCAGACCGGAAAGCGCAGGGCCGATTGTAGAACCGCCCGCGATATCATTCCTGTTTACAAACTTCTGGTAAGGAACGCCCGCCCGCTCGCATGCCTCCATAAAGTACGCGGCGCTGAATGCTGTGGTCGCGTACCGCTGGGATGCGGAATATTTGATCACAGGACCGCCCCCTAACACGGGGCGGCTTTCCGTATCGTGTTTGTCGCTGTAATTGGGGTGCACCGCGTGAGCCAGATCCGCGGAAATCGAGGTCGAATTGGCGACAGCCCGAAAATACCCCTCGTCCGGCATTCCCAAATTCTTACAAATGCGGTTCAATATATGCAGCAAAAGCCCGGAATTGGCTCCCTGCGCGGTAGTGCTGCCCACCTCCTCATTGTCAAAGGCGGCAAGCACCTGACAGCCCGCGCCTGCCTCCGCTTCCGTCAGTGCAGTCAGTCCCGCATAGACCATGGACAGATCATCAATCCGAGACGCCGAGATAAACTCCTGCCCCTGCCCTGTAAAAATCCCTTTCTGATACTCGTACAAAAACAACTCATAGTCTGCAAGATCCGCCTTTTCTATGCCTGTCTCTTCCTCCAGCAATGCGGACAGATATTCCTCCTTTTCCACACCTTCCTTCTTCATGGAAAAGAGGGGCAGAATTTCGGTCTGTTTGTTGCAGGCGCTTTTTTCATTCATATCTCTCTTGAAATGAATACAGAGATTCGGAATCATAAAGACAGGTTTATCAATCTGCACCAGCTTTTCCTGCAATACGCCCTCTTCTCTGACAACCAACCGCCCGGCCAATGCCAGCGGTCTGTCAAACCATGTCTGCAAAATCGCGCCGCCGTATACTTCCACATTCACCTTCACATAACCGTCCGGCGTCACGCTGCAGGCGCCCGGTTTGATCTTAAGCGCCGGGGAATCCGTGTGCGCACCGATGATGCGGAATCCCTCTTTCGCCAGATCGCCCTCTCCCACCGTAAAGGCAATCACCGCCGAACCGTTTTTGACTACAAAATACTTTCCTCCCTGCTCCAGCGACCAGCTCTCCGTCTCTTTCAACTCCCGAAAGCCGCATTCTTTCAACATAACCGCCCCATTTTTCACGGCATGGTAAGCCGTCGGACTGTCGTTTAAATATTGTAATAACCCCTCTGCAAACCGCTGCTGCGCTTTTTCATTCATAGCTTGATACACCCCTTCCCTGCCAATATTTTATCATCTTTTCTGTCCGGCTATTCCATTTGGTATGCTTCCTCTGCACGGGTCTTGACATAAAAAGCTGCGTATATGCCGCAATCTCCGGCACAACGCAGCCTTTTTCCAAGATCAGAAGATCATTCTAAAGTTCATTTCATTATACGGTATAGCTGTTCAGATATTTCTCCTGCTCAGGTGTGAGCACATCAATCTCCTTGCCGAGAAATGCCAGCTTTCTCTTCGCCACATCCTTATCCACTTCCTCAGGCACATCGATCAGCTTTTCAGTAAGCTCGCTTGCGTGCTCCACCAGATACTTCGCGGAGAGCGCCTGAATCGCAAAGCTCATATCCATGATCTCAGCGGGATGTCCGTCGCCTGCTGCCAGATTCACAAGACGCCCTTCCGCCAGAACGAAAATCCACTGACCCGTAGGCAGCTTATAACCCATAATGTTCTTGCGCTGTTCCCTTGTCTCCACCGCGTTAGCTTTCAGCCACGCCATGTCGATCTCACAGTCAAAATGTCCTGCGTTGCAAAGAATTGCGCCCTCTTTCATCTCCGCAAAATCCTCTTTGTCAATTACGCCGTCACAGCCCGTCACAGTGATGAAGAAATCGCCCACTTTAGCCGCTTCCTTCATCGGCATCACATCGAAGCCGTCCATCACTGCCTCAATCGCCTTGATCGGATCAATCTCTGTCACGATAACCCGCGCGCCCAGGCCTTTCGCTCGCATCGCCGTTCCCTTGCCGCACCAGCCGTAGCCTGCCACAACGACAATCTTTCCTGCCACGATCAGATTCGTGGTCCTGTTGATGCCGTCCCAGACGGACTGGCCCGTGCCATATCTGTTGTCAAAGAAATGCTTGCATGCCGCATTGTTGACGCGGACCATGGGGAATTTCAACTCTCCCGCATTGTTCATCGCCTCCAGGCGGATGATTCCTGTGGTCGTCTCCTCACAGCCGCCGATAATGTTCGGAATGAGGTGAGGCATCTGTGTATGCACCATCGTCACCAGATCACCGCCGTCATCAATAATAATGTTCGGCTCCGCCTCCAGTACATGGCGGATGTGTGTCTCGTACTCTTCCGGCGTCGCATTGTACCAGGCATGTACCTCAAGCCCCGCCTTTACAAGCGCTGCCGCCACATCGTCCTGAGTGGACAAAGGGTTTGATCCTGTCACATACATCTCAGCGCCGCCTGCGGCAAGCACCAGACAAAGATACGCCGTCTTCGCCTCCAGATGTACGGACAGTGTTACCTTCTTGCCCGCAAAGGGTTTGCTCTCGGAAAATTCCTTTTCCAGGGTGCGAAGCAGGTCGCAGTTCCTCTTCACCCACTCGATTTTTCTCTCACCGGATTCGGCAAGATTAATGTCTCTGATTTCACTGCCCATGATAGTGTCCTCCTACAATATTAATCAGCCGAATTTTTATTATAGTGATGGTCGTCTGTCCTATCATCACTTATTATTTTATGTTCACAAGACAAATGATGCTTTATACACTTGTCTCGAAAAACATCTCCTTATACCAGCAGACTGTCTCGGTGTACGCCTGATAAATCGTGTTGGTGTCCACATTCAGCACGATAAGCTGTCTGCTGATTTCCTGCCAGTCGGCAGCCTCATAGTTTACCACAAAGGAGTAAATCCCTGCCAGGTCTCCCGTACCCCGGACAAGCGCGTCCTCGATCTCCTTGGATACCGTAACCATCTTCAGCGCATCTTCCATGGGCATATTCAGGATAATATTCAGGATGGAGAACAGGCCCATCAGAAATACTTCCGCAGACTTCACACCCAGTCCGAATACCGGAGCCAGACACTCCATAAACTTCGCGCGAAGCATGGAAGTTCTCGCTACCTCGTTGGGTCTGTCCGCACACAGTTCCTTCGTGATCACGGTATTGATCCACTTTTTCAACTCACGCTGTCCCAGAATCGCCGCCGCGTGACGGATGGAAGTTACCTGAGAATTGATGGCGATATGGTTCACCATCTTAAGCAGTTCCACCACAAGCGCGGTATCACGTCCAATGACGTCCGCCGCCTTCGTCAGCTCAAAATCCGGCGAATTAACAATGTTCATAAGTTCCAGATAATTGATCTTTAACGGGGAGACCTCATTCTCTCCCTTTGTGATCGGGATGCGGTAAAACTTACCTTCAAATCGATAAAAATCTTCATCGTCTTTCAGGCTGTCAAAAATTTCCTGACTGTCAATATTCCCCACGCATATCTTGATCTTGGGATACAACTTTTTGAAATAGCTCTTCGCCTTGACAATGTCTACCTCTTTTTGGTCTAAAATAACATAATCCATCAAGCTGAGCAGATCGCTGTTTTCCTCATACCGGCTTACAGGAAGTTTTGACATTGCCAGCATATACCCTTTTTCCTTCAGCTGTGCAAAACGGTTTCTGTATGCCTCGTTGTTCTCCACCTCATTGTCAAACGCGAGAACAACCCTGCCTCGGAACTCATCACATTTTGACTCAAGATCCGAAAATACCGCAATATGGCTTACCGGAATCAACACAACCGTTCCCGGCGACAATGTGTCTATGCCTATATTATGTACAATTTCCAGACCCTCGATTTCCGCCAGACCATTTGGACTGCTTGATCCGAAAATGGGCGGATTCAAGAGACTGTTTTCTCTCTGTGAAGCCAGTGCGTAAGCCGAAACTTTCATGTCCTTATCAAAGTATGGTATCAGTGTTGCCAGCATGTCTGTCCCCTCCCCCGAAATACCTTTGTCTATTAAGCAGTGCAAGCTCTCCGTCAGTGTTTCTCTCTTTCCCCGCAGTGCAAGCTCGATTCCGCTTCGCTTCATCTCGCTCACGGGCTTTCGCCCTATACATCCGTCAGAATAACCGCTTCGGCGAGCAAGCTCTCCGTCAGTGTTTCTCTCTTTCCCCGCAGTGCAAGCTCGATTCCGCT
>CARUOB010000067.1 GCA_949076555.1 uncultured Lachnospiraceae bacterium
GCGCTTACCAGAGCGGATATTATTCTCCTCTCCGGGGGACTCGGCCCCACGCAGGATGATCTGACCAAAGAGGCGGCGGCGAAGGTGATGGGGAAAGAACTGTATCTGCATGAGCCTTCCAGAGAGGCGATCCGGCAGTTTTTTGCGGAGCGCAACATGGAGATCACGGAAAACAACTGGAAACAGGCCATGGTGCCGGAGGGGTGTATTGTGGTGGAAAATCCGGGCGGCACCGCGCCCGGTATCATCATAGCGGAGAACGGGAAGCATGTGGTGCTGATGCCGGGACCGCCTGGGGAGCTGATTCCCATGTTTGAAAAGTCGATTATCCCTTATCTTTCCGGGCTTACGACGGGTGTTATTTATTCCCAGACCGTAAAAATCTGCGGGGTGGGAGAGAGCAAGGCGGAGAGCATGGTGGAAGATTTGGTGAATGCGCAGGACAATCCGACCATTGCGACCTACGCAAAGACCGGGGAGGTGCATCTTCGCGTGACGGCCACGGCGCCGGATGAGAAGGAAGCGAAAAAGCTGGTGAAACCCATGGTTAAGGAGCTGAAAGGACGCTTTGGCAACCATGTTTACACGACGGACAGTGAAGTGACGATGGAGAAGGCTGTGGTGGATCTGCTCATGGCAAATAAGCTGACGGCCTGCACGGTGGAGTCGTGCACGGGCGGCATGCTTTCCGCCAGACTGATCAATGTGCCCGGCGTGTCGGAGGTGTTCAAGTCCGGCTATGTGACGTACTCCAATAAATCCAAGCGAAAGCTTCTGGGAATCAAGAAGAATATTCTGGTGAAACATGGGGCGGTCAGCGAGCAGATTGCCAGAGAGATGGCCAAAACCGCAGCGATTCTTGCCAGAACCGATGTGAGCGTTTCCACGACAGGCATTGCGGGACCGGACGGCGGTACGCCGGAGAAACCGGTTGGGCTTGTCTATATTGGGTGTAACGTGTGCGGAAGGGTTACGGTGAAAGAGTGTCATTTCCACGGAACCCGTGAAAAGATCCGGGAGAGCACGGTATCTGCGGCGCTGTCTCTGTTGAGGGAATGTATTTTGCAGTATTACAGTGAAGTGACTTTCGGCGGCAAGGAAAAGTAAGAGGGAGAGAAGAATGAGCGAATCCGATAAATGGGAAGGGATGCCGGAGGGCGGGGAAAGCGAGAGCTATTATGCGGACCCCTATGTGACCGAGAGCAGGAAAGAGATCTATGAGGCGCCGGAAGTGGTGGAGCCTGTTTTGGTGGTGGAGGAAACGGCAGAGCCACCCGTGGAAGTGGCCGATACCCACGGCCTTTTCTCCGGAAATCAGGCGGGCAGTCAGGAAAGCGCATACGGTGTACCGTCTCCTTACGGACATCGGCCGGGCGCATACGATACCCAGTTTCCATACGCAAATCAGGGTAGTGTATACGGGACACAGCCCCCATATGGGAATCAGAATCAGGGCAGCGCATACGACGCACAGCCCTCATACGGGAATCAGAATCAGGGCAGCGCGTATGACACACAGCCCTCTTATGGAAATCAGAATCAGGGCGGCGCATACGACACACAGCCCTCCTATGGAAATCTGAGCCAGAGCGACGCATGCGGCGCACAGCCTCCATACGGGAACCAGAATCAGGGCGGCGGCTATGGCGCACAGCTTCCCTATGGAAATCAGAATCAGGGCGGCGGCTATGGCGCACAGCTTCCCTATGGGAATCAGAATCAGAGTGGCGGCTATGGCGCACAGTCTCCTTACGGAAACTGGCAGGCAGGCGGGGGTGGAGGCCAGCCTCCCTACGGCGGTCAGCCGCCTTACGATAACCCTTATAGTCCCTATGCCCTGCCGCAGAAAAAACAGAACACGGGACTGATTGTGGGCATTGTCATCGCCATTATCGTTCTGTTTCTGGTGGCGGTATTTGCGCTGGCAAGCAAGGCGGTAAAGCTGCTCTCCGAGAAGGAGAAGGAAGACCTTCGCAGGGATGTGTACGATTTTGATGATGATTATGACTATAACTATCATGATGATTATGATTTTGATAATGATTATGATTACGACTATGGTTATGACTTCGACTATGACGACGGGTATGATTACAGTGACTTCTTCAGTGATGACGATTTTTACGATTACTATGAGGACGCTGAGTATGACGACAGATACTATAACCTGCATGACGAGATCAGAACGGATTTGTCCTATCAGGTTAAGGTGGAGGACTTCGAGTATGAGTCGGACTATGAGAACGCCATTATTTTGGCAGACATACCGGTAGTATCAGGGGAGAATGTGCCGAATCTGGATAAGATCAATAAGGATATTCGAAAAGAAGTAGACGAGATGACGGCGCTCTTTGAGTCGGAGTACGAGTCACATATCAAAGAGAGCGAGGAAAACTTTTTTGTGGCTTCCCTGATCGGGTATGTGGCCTATATGGACGAGGATAAGCTGAGCATCGCGTGGCAGGAGGAAATGTACAGCGACAGGGACGGCGGTGTGTATCTGCGGTGTGTCAACATTGACATGAAAAACGGAGTGGTTTTGGACAATGAAGATATTCTGGCAGTTGACGATGAATTTTCCGTGGAATTTCGCCGGAAGTGTGACGAGCAGAACGGGGAAATTTCCTATCTCACTTACTTGACGGATCAGCAGATTACGGAATATTTTAAATCAGACGATATCATTGTATTTTATACCCCTAAGGGTATGGAGATTGGGTTTAACTATGAGGATGGCTGGGTGACAGTCACCTATGAAGAGTATGAGAAGTACTTGAAGGTATTTTAGATCAGACAGATGAAAAAGAGCGCGGGCATCGGTGGATGCCGGCGCTTTTTCTGTGGGAAAATGCGACAAAATGGTATTGTGCAAAATAGCTAATTAGATGTCAATGATATTGTATAAAACAGAGAATGGAATATGAGATAGACGAAAGACGACACATGTCGTATCGTGTTTTGGAAAATTTGTATATAACATATATAAGACAAACGGGTACAGTAGTAAATATGACGAACGGAAGCGACGCTTTTCGAAAACGGCATATGGAAAAAGTAAAAAGAGGAGGTGACAAATGGAATCGAAACAGGAATTGGCACAGGTGATCGCAAGGCTGGGCGGTGAGCGGCGGCAGTATTTGAATGATTTTTTTGAGGACTGCCCGGAGGAGTTGGTTCGCACCATACAGTACGAAAAGATTTCCAAGGGAAAGTCGATCCTGCAGGCGGGCATGGACTGCAGCTATGTGTGGGGGATCATAAGCGGGGAGATCAGTGTGACGGATATCCAGATGTTGGGCGATGTGTACAGTTTCGTGGAGAGTTCAGGTTTCAGTATCGTTATCATCGGAGACTATGAACCCTTTGCCGGGCTGACGGAATTTCAGAACACGATCTATGCGGTGACGGAATGCGATGCGCTCAGGATTCCTACAGCCGGTTATATGCGGTGGATGAGGCGCGACGGGAAGGCGCTCTTCATGCGGGCGCAGATCTTTGCAAAGACTCTGGCGCAGGAGATCTCAAACGAACGCAAGTATCTGCTCTTAAACGGCAGGGACCGTCTGGTGCTGTACCTGACACAGGCTTACGCAAAATGGGAGGGCGAAGGAGAATATGTCCTGAAAAAGACACAGGCCCAGCTCGCCCAGCGCATCGGGATGAATGTGCGGACGGTACAGAGGAGTATTCAGAAACTGGAAACAGACGGGCTTGTGTCCTGTCTTGGCAGTAAACTTTGTATTTCAAAGGAGCAGTACGAAAGGTTTGAGGCCTACCGGGAGAAGAACCTGCTTCACTAGCGGCTTCGCTCATAAATGTACCCCAAATCGGTGTCTGCGGCGGGACGGACGCCGGACAATAAAAGAGTAAACGGCATAAGGAAACGAACAACAAACACACGACAATTACAAACCCAAAATGGAAGGAGAAACAAATCATGGGAAAAACACCTACACCACATATCGGAGCAGCTAAGGAACAGATCGCAAAGACGGTACTGATGCCGGGAGATCCGCTGAGAGCGAAGTTTATCGCGGAGAATTTCCTCACGGATTTTGAGTGTGTCAACACAGTCAGAAACATGCTGGCATTCACGGGAAACTATCAGGGCAAAAGAGTGACGGTCGCAGGCGGCGGCATGGGCATCCCGTCTGTAGGCATTTATACTTACGAGCTTTTCAATTTTTACGAAGTGGAGCAGATCATCCGCATCGGCACGGCGGGTACTTTAAGCGACAAAGTCAACCTGCGCGACGTGGTGATCGGCGCGGGAGCAAGCACGGATTCCGCTTATGCGGCACAGTATAACCTGCCCGGCACCTTCGCACCGCTGGCGGACTTTGACCTGGCGAGGAAAGCGGTGGAGACCGGGGAACGTCTGGGCATCAGAACGGTGGCGGGCAACATCCTCTCCTCGGACATTTTCTACAATAATGATGAGGACGCGCTTGGCAAGTGGGCGAAGATGGGCATTCTTGCTGTCGAGATGGAAGCGGCGGCTCTCTATATGAACGCGGCGCACGCGGGCAAAAGGGCGCTCTGCATGCTGACCATTTCCGATGCGCCCTTCCGGGGTGAATCCCTGTCGGTGGAGGACCGTCAGACAGGATTTACGGATATGATGAAGATTGCGCTGGAGATAGCGTGAAAAGTACTTCCAGAACTCAGCAGCAGAGGCTGCTTCGTTAAGAAGTACTAAGTTTCACCGTACCGATTTGAGTCACAGCTTCGCTGTGACATGACGATTAGTGTAGAAAGAAAGCAGGTGGGCAAATGAAAAAATGGAAAAAGGTGATACCGGCAGTCCTGACGGTATGCATGCTGGCAGGCTGCGGTATGGCTGAAAAGGATAATTCGGTATACCGGGTGTCCATGGTGGCGGGCACAGGAGGCATCAACGACCAGTCCTTTAACCAGTTATCGTGGGAAGGACTGCAGAGTTTCGGGGAACATACGGGTGCGGATGTAAGAGTGTTAGAGTCCAAGCAGGCGTCGGATTATCTGACAAATATCGACAGGGCGACGGATACATACAGTGATCTCGTGTGGGCGCTCGGCTACTCGCTGGCCGACGCTATGCTGACCATCGCGAAAATGAATCCCGATATCAATTTTGCCATCGTAGACTACGCGTTTGACGACAGCCCGCAGAATTGCACGGGCGTGGTGTTCCGGGCGCAGGAGTCATCCTTTCTGGTAGGTTATATAGCAGGGCTTACCACGAAGACGGATAAGGTGGGTTACGTGGGGCCGATGAAGAGCTTCTTAAACGACCAGTTCCAGTATGGCTATATGGGCGGCGTGGCGTACGCCGGATATGTACGGGGGCGTGAGATTGAGGTGCAGTCGCAGTTTACCGAGAGCTATTCCGACGCGGCAAAGGCGAAGGCGATCTCCAACAAGATGTATTCCAACGGCTGTGACATTATTTTCCACTCCGCGGGCGGCGCGGGTTACGGCGTGATCGAGTCCGCCAAGGAGAACGGCAAACTGGTGATCGGCGTGGACACGGACCAGTCCCACCTTGCGCCGGACAATGTGCTGACTTCCGGTATGAAGAATACAAACATCGCGGTGGAGCTTGTGTCCACCATGGCGATGAACGGTGAAAAGATCGGCGGCAACACTTACAGCTACGGGCTGAAGGAAGGGTGCGTGGGCATTCCGGAGGAAAATAAAATCATGGACCCCGCGGTTTACGATCAGGCCATGGAGCTGCAGCAGATGATTATCGACGAGGAACTGACGCCCCCGGTATCGGAGGAGACTTACCAAGCCTTTGTGGAAGGGTTGGGGAAATAGGAGAGAAGGACATATGGAAGTAAGAAAAGACTATGCGGTTCAGATGCATAATATTACTATAAAATTCGGCTCCTATACCGCGCTTGACGGGGTGCAGCTTGACGTAAAAAAAGGCTCTATCCATGCGGTTTTAGGAGAAAACGGGGCGGGTAAGACCACGCTGATGAATATTTTATACGGACTGTATCAGGCAAACGAGGGAGATATTCACCTGTACGGGGAAAAAGTGGATATGAAAAATCCCAACGTGGCGATCGCCCACGGAATCGGCATGGTGCATCAGCACTTTATGCTTGTGGATAATTTCACGGTGACACAGAACATCATTCTCGGACACGAGACGACGAAACCGGGTGGGGTGGTGGATCTAAAGAAAGCCAGAGAAGAGGTCATGGGGATCGTGAAAAAATACGGCCTCGAGGTGGACCCGGACGCGTACATTTCGGATATTTCAGTGGGTATGCAGCAGAGGGTAGAAATCTTAAAGGCATTGTACCGGGGCGTGGACATCCTGATTCTGGATGAGCCTACGGCAGTGCTGACCCCGCAGGAGATCGGCGACCTGATTGCCATTATGCACAAGCTGGTGGATGACGGGAAGACCATCATCATCATTACCCATAAACTCAAGGAGATCAAGGCTTCCGCGGACTATTGCAGCATCATCCGCAGGGGAAAGTATATAGACACCGTGGAGGTGGCTAAAGTATCCCAGGAGGAGCTGGCTGACATGATGGTGGGACACCGTGTGAAGCTGGTGGTGGATAAGGAGGAGGCGAAGCCGAAAGACGTGGTGTTTGAGGTGAAAGGTCTGACAGCCAAAGACAACCGGGGCGTGTATGTGCTCAAAAACCTGTCCATGCAGGTGCGGCGCGGGGAGATCTTCGGCATCGCCGGGATTGACGGCAACGGGCAGAAGGAGCTGGTGGAAGCCATCACCAACCTGATTAAGGTGGAGAGCGGGAGCATCCGCATTAACGGAAAGAACATTGAGAATAAGACGACGAGGGAAACGATGGATTCCGGCATAGCCACGATCCATGAGGACAGACAGAAGAGAGGGCTTGTATTGGACTTTTCGGTGGAGGACAACGCGGTGCTTGACACCTACATGAAGGAGCCTTTTTCCCGGAAGAGCATTTTAAACAGAAAGGAAATCCGCAAATTTGCGTCAGGTCTTTTGAAAGATTATGATGTGCGGCCCGATTCCTGTGAGGAACTTGCCATCAGGGGGCTTTCCGGCGGTAACCAGCAGAAGGTGATCATCGGCAGAGAGATCGCCAACAATCCCGATCTTCTGATCGCGGTACAGCCCACCAGAGGTCTTGACGTGGGAGCCATCGAATATGTCCACAAGATGCTTGTCAGGGAGAGGGACAAAGGCAAGGCAGTGCTGCTCATATCGCTGGAGTTAGACGAGGTGATGAACGTTTCTGACACCATCGGAATCATTTACGACGGCGCGATCCGCTGCACATTCAAGCAGGGAGAAGTGGATGAAAAAACCATAGGATTAATTATGGCAGGAGGAACATTAGATGGAAAAAACAGTTAAAATCTTAAAGAAACCGATTACCGCCACTCTGATTGCCATATTCTGTGGATTTCTCGTAGCTACGGTAATTCTGGCGGCTTCGGGATACAATCCCTTTGAGGCGTTTGGCGCGCTGCTTGGCGGCATTTTCGGGAGGCCTAAATATGTCTCCAACGTGATTATCAAGAGTACGCCCATCATCTTAACCGGTGTCAGCGTGGCCTTTGCCTACAAGATGGGACTTTTCAACATCGGTGCGGAGGGACAGTTCATCGTGGGCGCGGTGGCGGCCAATGTGGTGGGTATCGTATGCGATTTTCCGGCCATCATCGAAGTGCCTCTCGTGCTGCTTGTGGGCGCAGCGGCAGGCGCGCTCTACGGAGGAATTGCCGGATGGCTGAAAGCAAAATATAACATCAATGAAGTGATTGTGGGTATTATGTTAAACTGGATGGCGCTCTATTTCTCCAATTTCGTGTGCAACATAGAGCGGTTCCACAAGCCGGACTCGGACGGCACCTACGCGATCAATGAGTCGGGATTTATCTCCTTTTTCACAAACTGGAAGACCACGGAAGCGGCGGCGGAGTTTGTGCAGGAGCATCCCATAATCGGTGATATCCTGCGGACGGATGCAAACGCGGGTATCCTCATCGCCATTGCCCTCACCTTTGCGGTTTCCTTCCTGCTCTATAAGACGACAAAGGGGTATGAACTGCGGGCCGTGGGAAGCAACAGGGACGCGGCGGAGTTTGCAGGCATCAACGTGGGAAAAAATATGGTGCAGACCATGCTGATCGCGGGTGCACTGTCTGGAATCGCGGCGGCGATCTCCATAGCGGGCAACAATCCCCACGGGATTTCCCAGCTTTCCGCTTTTGAGTCCAACGGCTTAAACGGGCTTTCGGTGGCGTTCATTGCGGGCGGTTCCCCTATCGGATGTATCTTTGCGGGGCTTTTGTTCGGCGGCCTTTTGTACGGCGGCCAGTCCATACAGTATGTGGTGGGTGCGCCCTCGGAGATCATAAGCATCCTGATCGGTACCATCGTATTTTTGATCGCACTCAAGGATATGGTGCCTGTACTTATTGATAAAATGGGGAAAAGAGGTGTAAAATGATGATGAATACAATTACGTTGTTACTCGGTGTCACGCTGCTGTATTCCACACCCATGATATTCGGTGCGCTGGGCGGTGTGCTGTCGGAGCGTTCCGGTGTCGTAAACATCGGCATAGAGGGCATGATGACTTTTGGCGCGTTCGCCGGGGCTGCGGCGGGGTATTACAGCGGGAATCCGTGGGTCGGCGTGCTGTGTGCGGCTTTGGCCGGAGGGCTTCTGGCACTGCTTCACGCGGTGGCGGCGATCACCTGTCAGGCGGACCAGACCATCAGCGGTGTAGCGATCAATCTGCTTGGCCCTGCGCTTGCGGTATTCTTCTGCCGCCTTGCCTTTGACGGCGCCACCATGTCCTACCCGGTGGCAAATAAGCTCCCCAAGATATTCGGAAGCGGCGCGGAGGGGATCTGGGCAAACTTAAACGTGGATATCATGGTGATCGTGGCGCTGTTGTTCGCCGTGGCCATGTGGTTTGTGCTCTACCGCACCAAATGGGGGATGCGCATTCTGGCGGTAGGTGAGAATCCTGCGGCTGCGGATACGCTCGGCATCAATGTATACAAGACCCGTTATGCCTGCGTCATTTTGTCCGGCATTCTGGCAGGAATCGGCGGTGCGACGGTGACTCTTGGTATTGTGGCGCAGTTTACACAGACTTCCATCGCGGGGCAGGGATTCATCGCGCTGGCAGCAGTGATTTTCGGTAAATGGAAACCGATTGGCGCTTACAAGGCGTGTCTGATCTTCGGCTTTTCGCAGGCGTTGACGGTGGTGCTTGGCGGCGGTGCGATTGCGGTTCCCACGGAGATTTTGGCGATGCTGCCTTACGTGTTGACCATCGTGATCCTGATTCTCTTCATCGGCAAGTCCGTTGCGCCCAAGGCAGACGGCGTGCCCTACGTGAAGGGAAGAAGATAAACGCTTGCCAACGTAACAGGTGGTAAGTTATAGTAAGAAAGCAAGAAATAAAAATTTGTGCAAAATAATTGTGCGCCGCAGGATGCCCTAAAGCGTCCTGCGAGAGCGCATAGAAATGGAGTAGAGATGAGTAAGTATAAGAGAATATTTACGATTGTAATTGATTCCCTCGGGGTGGGCGCCCTTCCCGACGCGGCGGCATACGGCGATGCAGGGACGGATACGCTTGGTCATATCGCGAAAAACACCGATCCGTTTTGCATCCCCAATCTGCAAAAGCTCGGCATGGCAAACCTTCATGCCCTGAAAGGGGTGGAGCCTGTGGAGAAACCCCTTGCATACTTCGCCAAGTTAAATGAGGCGAGCGCGGGCAAGGACACCATGACAGGACACTGGGAGATGATGGGACTGCATGTCACCACGCCGTTTCAGACCTTTACGGAAACAGGATTCCCCAAGGAACTGCTTGACGAACTCTCAGAGAGAACCGGACGCACCATCATCGGCAACAAGAGCGCCAGCGGCACGGAGATTTTAGAAGAGCTGGCGGAGGAGGAGATCGCCACCGGGCATATGATCGTGTACACATCGGCGGACTCTGTCCTGCAGATCTGCGGCAACGAGGAGACTTTCGGGCTTGAGGAGCTTTACCGCTGCTGTGAGATCGCAAGAGAGCTTACTATGAAAGACGAGTGGAAGGTGGGCAGGGTCATTGCCAGACCCTATGTGGGAAAGAAGCGGGGCGAGTTTAAACGTACCAGCAACCGCCACGACTATGCGTTAAAGCCTTTTGGCAGGACGGCGTTAAACGCCTTAAAGGATGCCGGACTCTCCGTCATTTCCGTGGGCAAAATATTTGATATTTTCGACGGGGAAGGGCTGACCGAGTCCAATAAATCCAAGAGTTCCGTGCACGGTATGGAACAGACCATTGAGATCGCGAAGAGGGATTTCACGGGATTGTGTTATGTAAACCTTGTGGATTTCGACGCGCTGTGGGGACACCGCAGGGACGTGGCAGGCTACGCGAAGGAGCTTGAAATGTTCGACGAGAAATTAGGGGAGCTTTTGCCCCTCTTAAAAGAGGACGATCTGCTAATCCTCACGGCGGACCACGGAAACGATCCGACCCACACGGGGACCGACCACACGAGGGAAAAAGTGCCGTTTCTGGCTTATTCCCCTTCCATGCAGGGGGCGGGAAAGCTGCCTGACGGCGAGAACTTTGCACAGATCGGCGCCACCATCGCGGACAATTTCGGCCTGCAGATGCCGGAGGGGACGATCGGCAAGTCTGTGCTCGGGGAACTGAAATAGGCGCGGTATCGTGAAACTATAATTTAGGTAGAAAGAGGTATTGCTATGGACAAGAAAGAAATCTTAAAAAAAGTGGATCACACCCTGCTGGCCCAGACCGCCACATGGGAGGAGATCAAGGCGATTCTGGACGCGGGTATGCAGTATGAGACGGCGTCCGCCTGCATCCCGGCTTCTTATGTGAAGCGGGCGGCGGATTATGTGCAGGGAAAACTGCCCATCTGTACCGTCATCGGCTTCCCCAACGGTTACAGCACCACGGCGGTGAAAGTGTTTGAGACAAAGGACGCTGTGGCAAACGGCGCGGCGGAGATCGATATGGTCATCAACATCGGTCTCTTGAAGGACGGTCTCTACGACGAGGTGGAAGAGGAAATCCGAAAGGTGCATGAGGCCTGCGGCGGAAAAATTTTGAAGGTGATTATCGAGACCTGTCTTTTGACGGAAGAGGAAAAAAAGAAGATGTGCGAGATCGTCACGAAGTCGGGCGCGGAGTATATCAAGACTTCCACCGGGTTTTCCACAGGGGGCGCAACTTTTGCGGACATCGCCCTCATGAAAGACAACGTAGGAGAGCATGTGAAAATCAAGGCGGCGGGCGGCATCGCAAACTTTGACGATGCGGAAGAATTTATCCGGCTCGGCGCGGACAGACTGGGAACGAGCCGATTGGCGAAAGGAGTATAACGGAAATGGATACACATATGATTGTGGAGATGATTGGGTATTTTTCTTCTCTGCTTGTGCTGGTGTCGTTTCTGATGACTTCGGTGATCAAACTCAGGATTGTCAATTCCATCGGAGCGATTATTTTTACCGTCTATGCGACGATTATAGGCTCCTATCCCACGGCGCTGATGAACCTGTGTCTGGTTGGGATCAACATGTACAACCTGTATAAGCTGTTAAAATCGCCGAAACGGTACGAGGTGATTACCGAGGAGCCGGAGGCAGCAGGACTACAGTACTTTTTAAATCACTACGCGGAGGATATCAAGCACTTTTTCCCTGATTTCGGCTTCGAAAAAAGCGGGGCGGACGCCGCCTACATGGTGGTGCACGACACGGTTCCGGCGGGGGTGATGCTGGGAAAGAAGAGGGCGGACGGAAATCTTGAAATCCTTTTGGACTACACCACGCCGCAGTACCGGGACTGTTCGGTGGGAAGATATCTGTACGGGGCGCTTGGCGGGCAGGGCATTGCGAAACTTACCTTCCCGAACGCACCGGAGGGACATGTGGAGTATCTGGAAAAAGTCGGATTTGTGAAAACAGACGGCGCTTACGAGCGCAAGATATGAGCCAACATAGGATATGAAAATGTATGAACAGGGATTTAAACTGACAGGACACTCTTTTTCGGGGTGTCCTGTTTTTCCGTGCAGAAGGGAATATGGGCCTGTTTTCGGCTGATTTTTCTAAATGAAAGGCTTGCAGGTTTCTTCTTTCTCTGGTAGACTTACTTTATCTGAGAAAGTGGAATCTGTTATGCATGTGCATGTCCGGCATTTCGCCACGAATTCCATTGATTCATGCCAGCAGAAAATCAAGCGCGCACGGAGAGCATATTTGATTTTACCTGACATGATTACGAAAGAATCTGCGTGCGGCAGACGAGCGGCGGTTGGATTCTTTCGTTTGATTTTAAATTTCAGAGAGGAAGGGAGGGTAAAGTGTCATTTATTGGACATGAAAAGTGATAAGATCGTTTTATCAAATTTGATGTTGACAAAAACGAACGTTTGTTTTAATATTTTAGAGTAAGAACAAATGTTCTGCGAGCGAGAGCGGAGAAACCGCTTTGACATGGAGGGAAACATGGAAAGAGATGAAAAATTAAAAGCGTTGGATGTGGCCTTAGGGCAGATAGAGAGGCAGTTTGGAAAGGGCGCCATCATGAAACTTGGCGATCCTTCCGTACAGATGAATGTGGAGACGATTCCTACGGGATCGCTGAGTTTGGACATTGCGCTGGGACTTGGCGGTATTCCGAAGGGCAGAGTGATTGAGATTTACGGCCCTGAGTCCAGTGGTAAGACCACGGTTACCCTGCATATGATTGCGGAGGTACAGAAGCGCGGCGGTATTGCCGGATTTATAGACGCGGAACATGCGCTGGACCCTGTCTATGCGAAAAATATTGGCGTGGATATTGATAACCTGTATATTTCCCAGCCGGACTGCGGAGAACAGGCGTTGGAGATTACGGAGACCATGGTGCGGTCCGGCGCCGTGGACATTATCGTAGTGGACTCCGTGGCAGCGCTGGTGCCGAAGGCGGAGATTGACGGAGATATGGGTGACAGCCATGTGGGTCTGCAGGCCAGACTGATGTCACAGGCGCTCAGAAAGCTGACGGCGGTGATCAGCAAGTCAAACTGCACGGTTATTTTTATCAACCAGCTTCGAGAGAAGGTGGGCGTCATGTTCGGAAACCCGGAGACGACCACGGGCGGCCGCGCTTTGAAATTCTACTCTTCCGTCAGACTGGACGTCAGGAGAATTGAGGCGCTTAAGCAGGGCGGAGAGGTGATTGGAAACAGAACCCGCGTCAAGGTTGTTAAGAATAAGGTGGCTCCGCCCTTCAAGGAGGCGGAATTTGATATTATGTTCGGACAGGGAATTTCTACACAGGGTGATATTCTGGATTTGGCGGCGGAGAACAATATTATCAGCAAGAGCGGCGCATGGTATGCCTACGACGGAAATAAGATCGGACAGGGCAGGGAGAACGCGAAGCAGTACTTGAAGGATAATCCGCAGATCTGCGCCGAGGTGGAGAGAAAGGTCAGAGAGCTTTTCAATATGGAGACGGATTCCGCGGAGGAGCCCCCTGCGGGCGGAGCGTCCTCCGAAGCCCCGGCTAAGCCTGCGAAGGCGGCGAAAGGCGAAAAGGAAACCGGGAAGTAACAAGGTTTCGGCCAGAAGAGAAAGAGGCTGGGAGTAACAGAGTTCCGGCCAGAAGAGAAAGCACCCGGAAAGTGACAAAGTCCCGGGGCGGAAGAGTAAGCGTCCGGAAAGTAACAGGGTCTCTGGCCGGATGAGAAAAGGTCCAATGAAGTACGGAAAGAGGCCGCGGAGGAAAGCACAATGATCGTCACACAGCTTACGGATATGGGAAGAGGCCGTTACAAGGTGTACATAGAGGAGAGTCCGGCTTTTGCACTTTACAGAGGTGAGCTGAAACGTCTGGGTATCCGTGAGGGGGAAGAGATCACGGAGGAGAGCCTGCGTGAGATCCGGGAGGAGATCCTGCCGCTGCGTGCGAAGAAGCGTGCGATGAATCTGCTGCAGAAAAGGGAGTACACGTCTGCCGCTCTGCGGGAGAAGCTGCGGGACGGGGAGTACCCGGAGGCCTGTGTGGAGGAGGCAGTCGCCTATGTGGAATCTTACGGCTACGTGGACGACCGGCGTTATGCGAGAGATTTTATTGTCTATAATATGGACAGAAAGAGCCGGGTGCGGATCGAGCAGGACCTAATGCGGAAAGGGATTCATAAAGATACGGTTCAAAGTCTCTTTGAGGAACTGGAAGAAGAGGGGGCGAAACAGGATGAGACGGCTATGATACGTCGCCTTCTGGAAAAGAAAAAATATGACGCCAAAACGGCCGATGGGCGGGAGAAACAGAGAATGTACGCATTTCTGTATCGAAAAGGCTTTCATTCCGAGGCGATTAACAGAGCTCTTTTGCTTGACATAACATAAAATTCAGTATAGAATTAATTTGTTGTAGTTTTGCTAACTATCGGGTTGTCAGGATTTGGAAAACGACGACAGCCGTCAATAGATTTGGTAATGTACAATGAAAACTAAATAAGGAGG
>CARUOB010000068.1:0-14164 GCA_949076555.1 uncultured Lachnospiraceae bacterium
AAGCCAATGCGGAGAACCGCGGAGCGGTTCTCTGACGATTAATTTGCGAAGCAAATTTATCGTTTTCCTCGATAGCTCAATGGTAGAGCACGCGGCTGTTAACCGCGGGGTTGTAGGTTCGAGCCCTACTCGGGGAGTTAAAAATAGCTTAGAGAAAAACCTGTAGACGTGATTGTTTACAGGTTTTTTATTGCTTATGATTTTATGCTGTTGTCTGCGGGAAGTCTAAACAGACACTTAATACATTGCCGTGGTATTGTGCCGTAATAGTTCCCTCCATTTGTTCTACCAATGTCTTGGCGATCGCAAGCCCCAAACCCGTTGAGTTCCTTGCTGTTTCTACAGTAAAGAAACGGTTAAACAGTTTTCCGACTTGTACGTCATTTAGATTTTGCGCTCTATTTGTAAAAATAATTTCCCCCGTTTCGGACAACGAAACGGTTAAATCGCCGTCGCTGTATTTCAACGCGTTATTCAGAATGTTGTTCAGTACACGCAGGAAGGCAGTTCTGTTCAAAGTGCGCATAATCTTTTTATCAGTCATATCTATTTGCGGCGTAATACCACGCTTCGTCAATGCAGCATAGAATGAGGCAATGCTTTGTTCTAATAGATCATTCACACATAAAGGTTCTAACGGCATAGGTTCCTGCGCTGACATGATCATCGAATAACGGAACAGTTCTTCCGTTAATTGTTTTAATACCTCTGCACGATTTTGAATGGCCATGACATAACGATTGACTTTTTCGGACTTTTCTTCCTCTTGAAGCAAATCCAAATAGCCGCAAATCGCAGTTAAGGGTGTCCGCAAATCGTGGGAAATATTCGTTACGGCATCTTTCAATTCTCTGTCTCCGCTCAGATATTGTCTGCGCTGTTTCCGCAGCAGCCGAAGTTGTACGTTGATTTCAGACGCCAATTTTTTCGCGTGAGTGTCATGAGAAGAGATAGAGACAAGTGTGTTTGTATCGGTCGAAAGATGTTCCTTGAACGCTGCACAAATTTCGTCCATACTTTTTTTCAGCAATACAATTTTTACAGTAAGCACGAAAACGCTTATCAGCAGAATGCCGCACAAAATCCAAGGAAACATAGCTTTAACCCACCTTTATTTCAAATCTTTTGTTTTAAAAATTCTGATGCCGATGGCTGTAGTTACAGCAGTGACAAACAGTGAAGACAACAGCATTTTCCATATATAAATAACAGGCAGGGCAAAATTATCCAGATCCCCATACTGTACCGCCTGTCCTGTCGGAAGAAATGAGTGAAAGAAAGTAAGGCACAAGTATACAGGCGTTCCCGGACTGTTTAGCCAGTCGGTATACTCATTAAGCTGCCAGGCTATCATAGAAAAAATTGTCACACCTAAAACACTGATTATTGCCGATCCGGTTTTATCAGCGCAAACCATGCTGATTAGTGTAAAAACAGAAGAAAATGCGATTACTGACGCAATACTCCCCAAGAGTTTCAAAAAAATATTTCCACAGCTTTGTGTAACAAAGCCAACTAACGGTGTTCCCACAACAGTGACAGTGACAAGGTAAAAAGCACATAGGAGCAGAGCCGCAAGGATGACGGTTATTAAATTGGAAAAATAGATATTGATTTTCCGATGTCCGCAAATCACTTTGTTGCGCATCGTGCCGTCACTATATTCGGTGCCCAAAAACAGGCTGCTTAGGATAGCTGTTAAAATACCAATCAGCATAGAATATCCATAAAAAACCTTATCTAATGTGACTGTCTGTCCGTAAGCCAAATGAATTTTGTGTTGGGCAAAAGCCCCGAAAGCGGCAATTATGCCGGAAAAAATCATAAATATCATTTCTCCCCGAAAAAGTTTGCTTTTTGACAGGCGAAAGAAATTTGAGAATAGCAATTTACGCATTATGATCACCTCCGACAAGATTTATAAAATAATTTTCTAAACTTTCGTCGCGTTCATATATGGATTTCACATGGCAGTCCTGTGAAGCCAGCGCAAGCGTCAAATCGGTTATATCGAACGATCCGAAAATATCCGCTTCCCTGTCGGAAATAATTGTGTATTCAAGTTCCATTTCATCGAGAACGCGGGAGAGGACTTTTGTATTTGACACTTTGATGCGGGAACGCTTCCGGGAAGCTGCTTCCAAGTCTGAGGCGTTTATTTCCTTTACCATCTGTCCGCAGTCGATGAATCCATAATAAGTGGCGAGCCGGGAAAGTTCGTCGAGTATGTGGCTGGAAATGAGTATGGTAATCTGCTGCTCCCGGTTGAGTTTCAAAATCAGTTCCCGCATTTCGATCATACCTTGTGGGTCAAGCCCATTGGTCGGTTCATCCAGCACAAGAAAGTCCGGGTCGCCGCAGAGCGCAACCGCAATCCCCAATCGCTGCCGCATACCCAGAGAAAAGTTTTTGGCTTTCTTTTTTCCTGCCTTTTCAAGACCGACCAGTTTTAACAATTCTGTCAGCCCGTCAAAGGAGGGCAGACCGAGAATAAGGTATTGCTCTTTCAGATTTTCTTCCGCGGTCATCTCGAGATAAATAGACGGCGTTTCCACAACAGCGCCCATTCTCCTGCGTGATTTGTCAATTTCCTTATCCGTGTTTTTCCTCCCATACAGCGTATATTCGCCGGAAGTGGCAGTCTGTAATCCGCAGATCAGGCGGATTAAGGTGGTTTTGCCGGAGCCGTTTTTTCCGACCAAACCGTAGATCGCTCCTTCTGGAATGTGCATGGAGACAGCGTTCAACGCTTTGACTGTTCCGTATGTTTTAGACAAAGCGTTTGTAGTCAGGACATAGTCCATATAGATAACCTCCTTTTTGGCACGGGTATTTCATGCTTGATACTGGCATTGTAGCAAGAAATAGTTGAGAAAACGGTTAAGAAAAGGGTTGAGATTTCGTTGAGATCTATTCCGACTTCAATTTGAAGCCAATACCCCATACCGCATCGATATACTCTTTTCCCCCAAGATCCCGTAGCTTTTTTCGCAAGTGACTGATATGCGTTTTTAATGAGCTGTCCGTACAATCAGGCGTATCTTCGCTGATGCGTTCAAGCAATACAGACTTTGTTATCACTTGTAATGGGTTTTGCATGAGAATTTTTAAAATGGCGTATTCCGTCCTTGTTAAACTGGCTTTTTGCTGTCCCACAAAGACTTCGTGTGCCATTGTGTCCATCCGCAGATTATCACAAGACAGAATGGAATGACCCGAAAGGAAACCATTGCGGAGTGCAACGGTAATTCTTGCAAGCAGCTCTTTCATTTCAAAAGGTTTTGTAATATAGTCCGCAGCGCCGCCAAGCAAAAGATCAACCTTATCGTCAACATCCATCTTTGCACTGACAACGATAACGGGTATGCCCTTTATTTGCGGCAGCACTTCTTCCCCGGAAAGACCTGGCAGCATTAAGTCAAGCAAAATAAGGTCATGAGAATCAGCGAAGGGTCATGACCGGATTACGCTTTATGCGTTGCCATTGTGAACCTCACGTCCATGAATGGCATAAACTGTATGAAAACCGTGTCCAGCTATGCCGGGACAAAGCGGTTTTCAAACAATCGAAAATGACAAAAAGTGATAGGAGACAGGTTATGAAAGAAGATGCAAAAAAAACAGAATTATATGTAGGGGATATCTCTCAATATAATACCATTCAACAGTATACTCTGTTGAAAGAACATTTTGACGGGATAATCGTAAGAGTCGGATACCGCGGCTATAGCGCCGGTACGATTAAGAAAGATGCGCTGTTTGCCAAACATATGCAAGGGCTTACAGAGAATAGCATACCTTATGGGTTCTATTTTATGGGGCAGGCAGTCACGGAGCAGGAAGCGGTCTTAGAAGCGGAGTATTGTCATGAAATGACAAAAAAATACAGCCCGTCACTGCCTGTCTATTATGACAGTGAGCTGTCCAATCCAAAGGGGGACGGCAGGGCGGATCATCTGTCCCGCCGCCAGCGGACGGACATCACCAGGGCATTCTGCCAAAGGATATTACAGTTTGGGATGCGGGCGGGCGTTTACGCGTCAGAGAACTGGTTTGAGACAAAATTGTATGCGGAGGAACTGGCAGAGTACAGCATTTGGGTCGCATGTTACAATGCCTCTTTGGATTATCATGAGACAGGTTATGACATGTGGCAGTATACCAGCGATTACAGGATAACGGGCCTGGATATAAAGCTCGACCGGTCATACTGTTACAGAGCATTTGCTAAGAATGACACGGACGGTGCAAAGCCGGAAGAGGAACCGCTGCTGGAGGTTAGGGAAGGTGTATACCGTGGCAGCGAATGTTATGAAGTGAGCGGCTTTGGGAAAACAGAGGGATATCTGATCAAAGGGCAGACAGTCACAACCGTGCGCTACAATGACCGGAACGAATATGTCAGGCTGCTGCAGGAGAAACTTGGCGTGGATACAGACGGTATCTTTGGGGCAGAGACGGAAGCGGCAGTCAGGCAGTTCCAGCGAACGCATGGGCTTACCGTGGACGGAGTGACAGGCATTCAAACATGGAATGCGCTTCTCTGACCGGATGTGATACTTCAAATGAAAAGGTGGAATCTGTCAATGGCAGTTTGCTATGCAATGATCTTCTATGATTCGACAAAATATGGCAAAATTCCGGGCAATGCATAATATATTTAGTGAAAAAGGTATTTTCAATATATTTTTCAAAAAGGAAGTGTTTTAATGAAT
Source organism: uncultured Lachnospiraceae bacterium (assembly GCA_949076555.1). GTDB lineage: Bacteria > Bacillota > Clostridia > Lachnospirales > Lachnospiraceae > UBA3282. The sequence continues at coordinate 4,716 of CARUOB010000068.1, forward strand.
CAAAATTATTCATGTGACTGCAATCAGAAGCAAGACCAATACTCGTGCGGCATCCCCGGTCCTGTGGGACCAAAAGGGGATCAAGGCCCGGCAGGTCCGCAAGGTGTCAAAGGAGATAGCGGCTGTCCCGGTCCTAAGGGAGACAGAGGGGAACCGGGGCCTGTTGGCCCGCAGGGTATTCCGGGCGTTCCCGGTGCAAGGGGGCCAAGAGGAGATACAGGCCCGGTAGGACCTACCGGAAATACAGGCCCGAGAGGCTGCGAAGGCCCGAGAGGTTACGCAGGCCCGCAGGGTATTCAGGGCATTCAGGGAGTTCGCGGAGAAATGGGTCCGAAAGGTGACCCCGGTTGTGAAGGTCCGAAAGGAGACATAGGTCCTGCCGGGCCAGCCGGTCCTATGGGTCCAGCCGGACCAGCCGGGCCGCAGGGAGATGCCGGACTCCAGGGTCCGAGAGGGATTCCCGGACCCACAGGGCCAACTGGCCCCATAGGAGCCATGGGGCCGCAGGGCGCGACCGGGCCACAGGGCATACAAGGGGAAGCGGGGCCGATTGGCGCGCAGGGACCCAAAGGATGTCAGGGAGATGAAGGCCCAACCGGAGCGACTGGAGCCACAGGAGCTACAGGCCCGACCGGAGCAACCGGAGCAGATGGAGCGACTGGAGTCACCGGAGCCACAGGGGCTACAGGCCCGGCCGGAGCAGATGGAGCGACGGGAGCCACCGGGGCCACCGGACCTACTGGAGCTACCGGACCTGCAGGTATAGCATCAGGGGAAAAAATGCTCCTCTTTAATGGAATAAATCCTATTTTAATGACAACGCTTGAGGATGGCAGCCCAGGCTTTTCGGGTCTTGTGGGTTTTGGCACTACCGGACAGGGACCTTCGCCGTTAACATCTACGATGAACTTGGCAGGTATGGGAGGATATGTCGGCGGTTCTTATTTTACGATTCCTGTCGCAATGGAGATCAACAGCCTGATTGCTTTTTTCAACACCATTAGCTTGTCCTCGCAGACTTCCCCCACTGTCACGATAAGCGCACAATTATACGAAGCCAGGGAAGAGAGCGATATATTTTCAGCTATTGAAGAAACGCTGGTTACCCTGACGCCTTCCGTTACTGAGGCAACACCTGTTGGGACTATGCTGAGAGGCGAGATTCAGACGAACAGACTGGTAGAAAAGAACACAAGGCTGATGTTGGTATTTTTTGCAACGGCAAACGGACCAGAGAAGGTCGAATCACTTTTGGGATATGCAAGAGCCAGCTTGGTTTACACTTGATATTTCCGGATAAAACGCGACACAAGCCATATCAAGTATCCCGGAGGCTGGGGCAACCGAACCTCCGGGATATCTTATGTTTTATGTAAGTGGAAGAATCTGCGCCTGTGCAAAATACGCGGGAAGATGGAAATTCGGTTCAGGTACAGGAATGGGAGCAAAGCTGGCAAAATGCGTCTGCCCTTCGCTCTCTTTTATTTTATAAAAATTACAGGTAAATGTGCTGTCGGTGCTTAGCGCAAGACCGGGATAAATGGCGGCAATCACGGACAGGGGAAGGGTCAGCCGGATGCGCCAGGACTGTTCGTCAATCTGGGCGCGGCAGAGAACATCCTTGCGAAGTTCATCCGATAAAGGAATCCGATTCTGGCGGCTTTCTCCGTAACAGGCCAGCATAGCGCCGTTTGCGTTCATTTCGAAGTTTAGATAGCAGGGGTCTGGCTGGTCGGGTGTAAAGCAGAAAAAGGCTTCCAGGGCGGAGTCCAGATAGACAGGATCATTATCGTTCTGATATGTGCGGCAGGGATCGGTTTCCTGACATTCCATCTCAAGCAGAAGGCCGCTTCCGGGTATATAGCCAAGGCGCCCGGTGGTGACAGGACGATAGCTGCCTCCCCAGTTAAATTGATCCACCGAAAAAGTGGGACAGCTCGACAAATGTTCTGACGATTTTATGGAAAACACATCATATTTCATAATAAATCTCTCCTTTTTTTGAATTGTAAATATATCTTAACAAAGGGCAGTTAAAAACACAAGGGGCAAATCGGATGTGGAGCAGGCGCCTTGTGAGATAAAAAAAAGGGCCGATTGTGCTATTGTAGATTATGGAAAAGCCATATATACTTAAAATACAAGTATCAGCAGTGAGCGGTTGAAGGGATAGTGAAATTTCAAACAGGAGGGCAGGAGCGTTATGAAGAAACCAATTCTTATTATTATGGCAGCTGGCATGGGAAGCCGTTACGGCGGTTTGAAGCAGATTGACCCGGTGGACGAGCAGGGGCATATCATTATGGACTTTTCCATATATGATGCGGTGAAAGCAGGATTTGAAAAGGTCATATTTATTATCAAAAAAGAGCTGGAGCAGGACTTTAAGGAAAAAATCGGAAACCGTATGGAGAAGCGGATTGCGGTGGAATATGTCTATCAGGATATCGCCAATCTGCCGGACGGCTTTGCAGTGCCGGAGGGCAGGGTAAAACCGTGGGGAACGGCACATGCGGTTCTGTCATGTCTGTCGGCAGTGGACGGTCCTTTTGCGGTGATCAACGCGGACGATTATTACGGACAGCAGGCGTTCCAGATGATTTATGATTTTCTGGTGAGTCATGACGATACGGATAAGCTGCAGTATACAATGGTCGGATATTTGTTAAAGAACACGATGACAGAGAACGGCCATGTGGCGCGCGGCGTCTGCCGGATGGATGGGGAAGGAAAGCTGACAGAGATCACAGAGCGGGTCCGCATTGAGAACCATGAGGGCGGGATGGCCTACACGGAGGACGATGGTGCAACATGGACGTTCCTGCCGGAAGACACGATAGTGTCCATGAATATGTGGGGATTTTCGAAGAGCATGATGGTGGAGATTCAGAACAGATTTGCTGATTTTCTGAACAGAAATCTGGAAAATAATCCGTTGAAATGTGAATATTTCCTTCCGTTTGTTGTGGATGAACTGATTCAGGAGAAAAAGGCAGAGGTGACGGTTTTAGAGTCCAAAGACCGCTGGTACGGCGTTACCTACAAGGAAGATAAGCCGACAGTCGTGAAAGCGATCCAAGCGCTGAAGGACCAGGGGTTGTATCCGCAGAATCTCTGGGATTGAGCATTTCTTTAGCCAGTATGGTCGGACAGCGCTTTGATGGAGGAGGCATATTCGGAGGGAGTCATCCCTGTAATCTTTTTAAACTGCCTCGAAAAATAGTGGACGGAAGAAAAGCCGATCGCATCCGCAATCTGGGTGAAATTGTACTGGTCCTCCCGGATCATCTGTTTGGCCAGATCTATTTTCTTTCTTGAAAAATATTCGATTGCGCCATAGCCGCTCCTGCTTCGAAACAGTTTTTGGAGCTGGGAGCGTCCTATGGAGTTACTTTTGCAGAGCTGTGCAATGGTCAGCGTTTCACAGATGTGGGATTCCATGTATTCCTCTATCTGTGCAAAGAGAGCGCCGTCTGCTTTCTGTTTCATGGATTTGACATGGGCGGCGCTGACGGCTGACAAGGGGCGGATCATGTTGCGGCGGATCAACTGGATGAGAAGCTGTTCCAGATAAAGCCGTATCAACTGCTCCCCGGCAAACTGCGGATTTTCATTCCGCACCAGTTCTTCCTGATAGGGGTCATCCATACGCCCTGCGAAGGCATGTCTGGCCTCCTGAATGATCTGTGCCAGAAGAAGCTGCTCCGCCTCATTGACCTGAAGGACTTTTCCGTTGAAGAAGGAAATGGCGGGGGATGTACAGGCAAAGGACATGACGACAAGGTTAGGCGCGATCAGACCGTTGGAATGCACATCGTGAAATTCGTTGGGTTTATGGAAGATGATATCTCCCTTTTTCAATTTGTGAAATTTTTCACCGGCATAGACATTCACTTCGCCTTTGTCAACACATAAAAATTCCCAGAAATCATGGGATTCTCCCGGAAAAGAGAAATCGCACATATATTCAAAATAGTGGATGGAATAGATCTCTTGTATGGTCAGAACATCCTGAAGCAGAACGCTTTTGTAGCTCATAATGGACTTGTCCTTTCAAAAAAGATTAAGCGGATAATGCAAATAATAAGTCCTATAATGAACCTATTATAATGCAAATGTGCAAAAGCAGTAAATGGGAAATTTGGACATTTGCGGGGTGTTTTATATAAGATACAATAACTAAACGGGAAAAATGAAAAAAATTGGTCAATATTTACGAAGCAAAAAAGGACTGCAATGTAAAAAATATACCACAGAAAATACAAAAAAGCGCAATCAAATATATAAAGTATACAATGATGAATCCGATAATGCAAAAAGGACAATGGATAAGACAAAGACATCGGGTGGGTGAACCAATTATAATAAAGACGACAATCAATAGATAGGGGGTTTTTGAATGAGCAAAGATAAGGCGGAATTGATACATATTGCGGAGAGATTTGCAATCGAGGGGGAAATTGGGAGTATTGAGCCTCATGGAAATGGGCATATAAATGATACGTTTCTTGTGACCTGCCAGCTGGCAGAAGGGGAGACGCGCAGATATATTTTACAGAGAATGAATCAGGAAGTCTTTAAGAATCCGAAAGAGCTGATGGAGAACGTTACGGGCGTGACCACTTTTTTACAGAATAAGATCAGGGAAAATGGCGGGGACCCGGAAAGGGAGGCACTGAATGTAATCCTGCTCAAGGACGGCGGTTCATACTGGCAGGAGGCGGACAACACGTTCTGGAGGGCTTATCGGTTTGTGGAAGGGGCTGACAGTCTCGATGTGGTGGAGCGGCCGGAAGAATTTTATGAAAGCGCCGTGGCGTTTGGCCAGTTCCAGAAACTTTTGGCGGATTACCCGGCGGAAAGCCTGCACGAAACCATTCCGAATTTCCACAATACCATAGACCGGGTGGAAAAGTTTAAAAAGGCAGTGGAAGCGGATGCTATGAAACGGGCAGCGGATGTTCAGGAAGAGATCCAGTTTGTGCTGGATCGGGAAGCGGACTGCCATATCCTCTGCGATATGCTGGCGGCCGGTGAAATTCCGCTGAGAGTTACACACAATGATACCAAACTCAACAATATCATGCTGGATCATGAGACGGGAAAAGGCATATGTGTGATTGACTTAGATACGGTTATGCCTGGCTCTGCCCTGTATGATTACGGAGATTCGATTCGTTTTGGGGCGAACACGGGAGCGGAGGATGAGAAAGACCTGTCGAAAATATCCTGCGATCTGGAGCTGTTTGCTTTATACACGAAGGGATTTATTGAGGGCTGCGGCGGCTCGCTGACAGAGAAAGAGATTCGTATGCTGCCCATGGGTGCAAAACTGATGACGCTGGAGTGTGGCATGCGTTTCCTGACAGATTATTTGGAAGGGGATCATTATTTTAAGATCCACCGCCCGGAGCATAACCTGGATCGCACCAGGACACAGTTCTGCATGGTAAAAGACATGGAAGATAAATGGGAAAAAATGCAGGAGATTGTAGAGAGCTTCCTGTAACAGATCAAAGAGCGATGAGAAGCGGTACGAAACGGATATGTATGTGTCTGTTTCGCACCGCTCTTTTTGTTTATATGGGCCGGGAAGGTGTTTTCAGCGGTGTCTGCGCTTGACGTAAGAGTGAACGGCTAAAACGGCAAACAGCGGAATTTCCACCACATAAACCCCGAGCATCGCATGGGGCAGCCAGACGGAAAGGGAACCGATATTCCAAAAATCGAAATCCGCGGCGGCATACAGAATGCTGGTCTGTATGCTGACTGCCGATGCGGGCAGAATACTGTAGATCCGGGTGGCAATCTCCTCGGGCAGCGCCATGTAAACGATAACCGGCAGGATGCAGAACAGAAGCGATGCGAACAGACACGCCGCCATGTTTTTTAACCGGGAAGAGAGAAACAGGGTAAGGCTCGTTGCGGCAAGCAGGCCAAGCAGACCGGACAGGGCGATGAAGACCTGCATTTGTCCGATATCCATGTCCGGCAGACTGACAATCGAAAACAGCATTTGCATGGAAGATTTTGTGCATTCCCAGCCCCAAAGGCTGTTCGATACCAGAAGGTAGACAATGGCGCTGAGGAGGTATGCTGTTCCGCATATGATAAATGCAGACAAGATCTTAATCCAGCCAAACTTCGCATTTCCGTATTTGGTGCAGCGGTAGATATCGTCCGCTCCGGTCTGGTAATCGGAAGTAAAGACGGGTGCGGCGATGACGGTACAGAGAAGCAGGATTAAATAGGCGAGAAAATTTTGATACTCCATGGCTTCCGTGCTGTATCCGGGATAAAACACATACGGTGTCTTAACTTGACTGTATAAGTTAATGGCGGCTTGCTGTGCAGCCGGATGGTATTTTTGTTCCTGCTTCATCAGTGATACGATACGTTCCCTGCACGCATCGTAATAATTGTCCACTTTTTCCGGATCAATCTCCAGTATGCCCGGTGCAACTCCGGAATTCGGGTTGGCAAAGGCTTCCCGGACACCACGCACAAGCGGGGCGTAAGGCAGGATTTCGTTTTCGTAAACGTCGTCGGGCAGATCGTAGGAAGACTCTACGCCGTATTTGGTCAGGCATGCCTGATAATTTTCCAAAGCCTGCCGTACTTTTTCGGGCGTGACGGTTCCTGTGATAGCCGCCTGCACTTTCTTTTTATGGGCAATGCCCTCCAGCCCGTCTATTTCTACTCTGTTTCCCTGCGCATCCGTGTAGTTGAAACTGCTGGAGGGAAAAGTGATGGGGAGCCATGCCATCAACAAGGTCAAAAGCAGGGCGGCGGACAGCAGAATCAGAGTCAGTCTTGTTTTCAGGATTCTTTTCAGTTCCACTTTTAATAAACGCATGTCAGTTACCTCCTGTAACGGTTTTCTGTGGAAACAGCCATAAATATAAATCTTCCAGATGGGGCGCTGCGGGTTCGGAATCTTCGGTGTAAGGCGTTTCGGCGAGATAGCGGATGGATATCCGTCCGTTGTCCTCGTTGCGGAGATTGACGATTTGCAGCCGTTGTTCGTATTCAGAAAGGCGGTTCATCGGAATCTGTGCAGTCCATACTTTTCCGGCAACCAGCTTTACCAGTTCTTCTGTCGTTCCCTGCGCGAGAAGTTTTCCGCCCTTCATAACCGCGTTTTGGGTGGCGATATATTCCACGTCGGAGACAATGTGGGTGGAAATCAGCACGATGCGGTCGTGGGCAAACTCGGAGAGCAGGTTGCGGAAACGGACTCTCTCCCCGGGGTCAAGCCCGCTGGTCGGTTCGTCCAGAATCAGTATCTCTGGCTCGTTTAGGAGCGCCTGCGCAATGCCGACCCGGCGTTTCATGCCCCCGGACAGCTTGTTTATTTTTTTGTTTTTCACATGGGACAGGGTCATCTGCTCAAGCAGCTCGCCGATTCTTCGCTTACTGTCCCTGTCCGAAAGCCCTTTTAAGACCGCCACATATTCCAGATAGTCTTTTACGGTAAATTCGGGATAAAAGCCAAAATCCTGCGGCAGGTAGCCGAACACATCCCGGTAGCTTTCTTTCAGGTCATGGATGGGAATGCCGTCGTAAAGAATCTGCCCGGAGGAAGGATTCATAATGCCGGCGATCATGCGCATAAGCGTGGTTTTGCCTGCGCCGTTTGCACCGAGAAGCCCCCATACGCCGGGCGTAATCTGCAGGGAAACGTCGTCCACGGCAGTCAAATCTTTAAAATGTTTCGAAAGGTGTTCCATACATAATTCCATTGCAATCTCCGTTCCGGGGCATGACACGATGCGCTGCCGATTTCCGGCTGTAAAACAACAATCCGCGCACCGTGGAAAAGTCCCTGATTCTCGTTAAAATGAAATAAGCTGCATTTCCTCATACGAGGAAAATTTTATGATATAGCGGAACTGGTATGCGCAAAAGGCAAAGAGCAAAACGCATAGGATAATCCGAACCGCTGAAAAGGCCGGGTGAAACAATAGCGCGCACTGCAAGGGAAGACTGGCAAATACCAAAATTAAAGCGGAGCAGAAGAGAAGGCTTCCAGCGAGAAACCGGCCGGGAGGAAAATGCCCCAACATAAACAGGCAGCCGCTTCCTGAAAGAAGGAACGGCAGGCACAGATAAATGACAGCACTGTCGGCAGACAAAGAAGTTTTTGCCAGTGCGGTGAGTAAAATGCCGCCCAGCAGGGAAAGGTCTCCGATGCCAATGACAATCAGCCTTGCCAGCAGCAGTTTTATCAGCGAAAAGTGTGTCGTCGTCTCGAGTTCCTGCATTTGCCAGCGGATAGAGCGGTAGAGCAGAGGCAGCGCCGTCATCACCACCATGATTGACAGGCAAAACAGCAGCTTTGCCAGACGCAGGGGGCTTTTCAGATAGTCGGAAAGGTCGGAGAGAACCCCGTAAACCGACAGAAGGAAAACAGCCTGAAAGCCCCAGAGTTTCCAGCCGATCAAAGGTATTTGCTTCACCAAAAAGCGGGTGAGGGAAATGCGCTTCCGGTTCTGCTTTTGAAATACTTCTTTTCTGGAAAGTAAAATCGTGGTACGCAAATGGATGTCATTGACTGCCAAAGAGGTCTGATGGAGCGAGTGCGTTAATTTTTGCTCCAAATGCATTTCCCTTTCCGGCATGCCGCTTTCAGGCCGTTTATTTTTCATGTCGGGCCTCCTTTCTCGCCATGTTTCTTTATTTTATGTGTCGTTTTTATTTCCGGCGGTTCAAGTTCCGCTTTCAGCCTTTTTAGAGCCGAGCGCAGCCGGGACTGTACCGTCCGAAGCGGCAGATGCAGCGCTTGGGCGGTTTCGCGCAGGGTCAAATCCTGTCCGAACCGCAGAAGCACGATTTCCCGCTGGTTCTCCGGCAGACTGCGCACAAGCTGTCTCATCACCATATCCGATTGCACAGCCTCGAAAGCCGGTTCCGAATAGCCCGGATCGACGGCAGATGCCTCCAGAGAGATATCCGGGCGGCAGTTTTTCCGCTGCATGTCTATGCAGGTGTTCGCGGCGATACGGTAGAGAAAGGACTTGAACTTTCCCTTGTGGATATAGCGATCAAAGTAGCGAAGCGCTTTCAGAAAAGTTTCCTGCGCCGCGTCCTCTGCGGCAGAATGGTCGGGGGCATGCCAAAGGCAGTACCGGAGAATTTCGGGGTAGTATATGGAAATCAATTCGTCTACCGCGCTGAGGTCTCCCTGTTCTATTTTCAGTATCAATTTATCTTCACGCGTCAAGATGGTTCCTCCCGGGGACATCCCCTCATAAGTATATAACGAAATTCCTGTTTCCGAATGATTAGCTGACTGCGATTTTTTTCCCAATATCAGGCGGTGTGAAAAAGAACTGAAAAAGAACGTCGTTTTCCCTTGCCAAATAAGGCGGAGTGTGATATCATATCGTCGTTGGGGCTCCATGGTCAAGCGGTTAAGACATCGCCCTTTCACGGCGGTAACACGGGTT
>CARUOB010000068.1:14174-14497 GCA_949076555.1 uncultured Lachnospiraceae bacterium
GTCCTGGGTTCGAGTCCCCGAAGGTCCATTTTAACGGTCGCAAAAGAAAAACAAGCGGCTGCGGAGCAGGCATTTGTTTTTCTTGCGGCGTTAACGGGCAAAAGTCTGGGGATGACGGACAAGAAGCGCGACAGCGCAGCTTTGCGAGTATGGATATATTTTATTTGGCCCGGTGGCTCAGTTGGTTAGAGCGCCGCCCTGTCACGGCGGAGGTCGTGGGTTCGAGTCCCATCCGGGTCGTTTTTATGAAAGGTATATGTAAGTCTGAGAACAGTTGCTATACTATTTCATATACATGGGATCTTAGCTCAGCTGGGAGAGCA
>CARUOB010000069.1 GCA_949076555.1 uncultured Lachnospiraceae bacterium
GGCCAGGAAATAAGCATCCTCACCCACACATTTGAATCTTGCCACCGCGGAGCGCTCCTTCACCGCCTTGTAGCCCTGTGCCACCTCGTGGGAAGACAAGGGCGTGCCGCAGCGCGGGCAGTAAGGCACAATCTTAAAGCCCTTGTACAGCAGTCCTTTGTCCCAGATCTGCTTGAGCGCCCACCACTCGGACTCAATGAAATTATCGTGATACGTCACATAAGGATCATCCATATCCGCCCAGAAACCGACCGTGCCGGAGAAATCCTCCCACATACCCTTGTATTTCCAGACAGATTCCTTACACTTGCTGATAAACGGGTCAAGCCCGTACTCCTCGATCTGCTCCTTGCCGTCTAAGCCGAGCAGCTTTTCCACTTCCAGCTCCACCGGAAGACCGTGGGTGTCCCACCCCGCCTTACGGGGCACCATATACCCCTTCATCGTGCGGTATCTGGGGATCATATCTTTGATGACACGCGTCAGCACGTGCCCGATATGGGGCTTGCCGTTGGCCGTCGGCGGTCCGTCATAGAATGTGTAAGTGGGACCGTCCTTGCGGGAGTCCATGCTCTTTTGGAAGACGGCATTGTCCTTCCAGAAGAGACACACTTCTTTTTCTCTGTCCACAAAATTCAGGTTTGCGTCAACTTTCTGATACATAGTGTCCATCCTTTCTCTTGGTTCTGTGCGCGATAAGCAGTTCGGTCTGCTTCGCGGGTCTTCCTGCTCTGCTTATCGCGCAAAAAACCCCCGTCCCGTAAAAGGACGAGGGTAAAGTTCTCGTGATACCACCTGTTACGACGTACCGCCACCCGCAAGCGGCTATACGGTTCCCGGTAACGGCGGGATGCCGTCAGAGCCTACTGTTCCGCCGCGCTTTCCGATTCCCGTAAGCTGATACCGCAAACGGCTTTTGTAAAAAGCGGCGAATGTTCGGTCTGAAACTCAGAAGTGATCTTCTCCGATCTCCTACTCGTACCGGTCTTTCACCCTCACCGGCTCGCTGCGACTTTTATAAATCGGGTACTGTCTTCCTCAAAGTTTCTGTCTATGATAACTGCTTATCATTTTGGCATTGAAAGCCCGGATTGTCAAGAAAAATCTTCACCCCTTACAGAAACTCAAAAGCAAATCGGTTCCACTTCCTCGCCAAGCGGTTTCATTTCATACTCCGGCAGGCTGTCTAAAAGTTCCTCCAGACAAAGGGTTGTACTGCCGACCACGTCATGGGCCAGCAAAACGACCTTCTTTCGTCCAAGGGTGGTCGACAGGCCGTTTGCTATCAACTGCTTCGGATCGGGATTTATGACCGCATCCTCCAGACTGGCGTTCCAGTCGTAATATATGTAGCCCCTGTCCGTCATTTCACGAATGATGGCTTTGCCCGTTTTCTTATTAAAATCGTTGACGCTGCCGCCGGGGAACCGGAACAGGTTGGTCTCCACCCCCGTCGCCTCATACACGGTCTGTCTCGCCCTCTCAAAATCCGCCACATAACTGTCCACACTCGCGTACAGGGCGCCGTAGTCATGGTTATCGCAATGAATGCCGACGGTGTGTCCCTCCGCCACGATCTGGCGCGCCACCTCCGGATGCTGCCTTACATTCTCTCCCACCAGAAAGAAAGTCGCCTTGATGTTCCTCTCCCGCAGGATTGCAAGCACTTTTTGGGTATTCTCCTCGGAAGGGCCGTCGTCAAAGGTCAGATACATGGTCTTTGGATGAAAATAGTAGACGATCCCCTGCACAATACCGCCCGCGATCTGCTGCTGATATTCCGCAAGGTTTAATTTCCTGCGCTCCGCCGCGTTGGAGAGAAATCCCGTCTCAATCAGGCAGGCGGGCATGGAAGTGTTTTTCGTCACATAAAAATCCGCGTCGCTTCGCAGTTCCCGCTCTGTGGCTTCCGTACTTTTTAACGTCTGCTGTCTGATTAGCTGTGCCAGTCTTTTGCTGTCGCGCCTGTCACTGTCCTGCGTGTACCACACTTCCATCCCGTTCACCCCGGCGCCCTCCTCCGTCGCGTTCTGATGGATGCTGATAAAAATATCCGCGCCGGACCGGTTTGCGCTTGCCACGCGCGCCTCCTTCGCAACGTAAGTGTCGGTCTCTCTGGACAGGATCACCTGATATCCCTGTCCCTTTAACTGCTCCCTGACAAGCAGCGCGATGGCGAGGTTCAGATCTTTTTCCAGAACGCCTCCTCTGGCGCAGCCCTCGTCCGTGCCGCCGTGCCCCGGGTCCAGATAGACCGTGGGAATGTGCGCTGACACCGGTTTTGCACTCTCATCCGCATCAGAGACCTTCGTCTTTTCTGTCATTACGGCAGCGGGCAGCGCGCTTTCCTCCTGTACCGCTTCTTTCCCTGCCCCGCCCGGCGACAAAACCGCCGCGGCTTCCTTTTCCGTATCCCACAGCTTTTCCGTCAAAAGCCGGACGCCGCCCGCCGCGGCTATCTTCACTGCTAAGACTGCCGTCAGACTGACAATGCACAGCATGGCGCTCAGCCCGTATATCCTCCTGAACAGACGCCTTTTTCTCTGCACCCTCGTCTCATAACCGCAGACATATTCCCACGTGAACGTTGACTCTCCGTACATAACTGATGCTCCTCTCTTGTATACTGTGCAATTTTGCACGAAGAATGCCACATTTCAGGCATTCCCCCGTGTGAGAAAAGTCTGTAAAGCAGACTTCCCGTACTTCTCACATCAAGCATATAAGAGCGGAGCATCAAACTTTCATCCAAGTTGCATCAAAACGCCATAATATTTGCATCAGTTTACCATCATTTTTGCATCAAATCTGCATCATCTTTTCAGATCCGGATGGCAAACGATGTCTTTTCCCATTTTCATTTATCTGGAAACTTTCAGAAACAGCTCGTTGATTCCCTCATAGAATCCCAGCGTCACCACCGTCTGCCCGTTCCCTATGCCCGCAAACACATATTTGCGAAAATACGGTGTCGTTTCCAAAAGCGGGTTGTTTGACTCATAGGGCGAAGGTTCCAAAAGGCCCATGTATGCCGCCCACTCCGCCACCAGCGCGTCCGCGTCGATCTCTTCCCACGAGAGCGGCGTCCTCACATAAAATTCATATATTTTTCCGTCGTCCGCATCGATATAAGCGTCCATCAGGCGGTTTGCCTTATCCGCGTTTTTCTGGGAATTGGAGAGACTCATTTTCCAGACCGCCACATTGTTGCGCGGTTCTAACACATCGATTGCTGAGTAGAGCGTCACGTCGTAGGAGGACGCGTCCACTTCCCTCACCTGTGCGGGCAGGATTCCCTTTTCCTTCAGCAGACTAAGCCCTTCATTGCATGTGGCATAGATCTGCTCATCCGTGATCTCCCTGCCCGACGGCCCCCTTCTGTTCACCACAAAGGCGTAGGACCCCTCCATTTCCTGATATGCCACCTCCGCATCCGCCTCATGGGTCATGGCGCTCGTCTCGCTCTCCGGAAACGACTGGCTGCTCAGACAGCAGGACAGCAGATAGAGCTTTTCGTTGCTGTTCATCTGGTAACGGTAGCCCTCCCCCGCGTTTTCCACGCTCTCCGTATGCGGGCTGTCCAGAATCCCCTGATCTTTATACTCGGCCAGCGCCTCCGGCCCCCATATGGAAATGAACATCGCGCATACAGCCAATAGCGGAACCGTCAAATAATATACCTTACTCTTCATATGTATTGTTCTCCACGGAAAGTGTGTAAAAATCCTGTCTGCGTATGTGCATCCTAATTGCTGCGCGCCGAAGGCGCAAGGAGGAAGCTGAAACAGGAACCTTCCCCTTCTTTGCTCTCAATTTGCAGCTTACTGTGATGTATCTTTAAGATCTCCGCGCACAGCGCAAGTCCAAGCCCCGCGCCGTTCTTGCTCCTTGCTCTGGACTTATCCACCATGTAAAAGGCCTTGATGATCTTGCTCTGCTCCGCCTCCGGTATACCGATCCCGTAGTCCCTCACCGCAATCCGGTAGCCGCCGTCCACCGTCTGCCCTGTCACCTCGATCACACCTGCTTTGCCGCCGCTCGCTGCTGCCTCCGCCGCCGGTTCCGTTTCACCCGCCGCAAGCATACCGCCCGGTTCCGACGCCTTACAGGCATTGTCGATCAGATTGACCAGCACCGTCTTGATCAGGTTCGCCTCCATCCATACCATGGTTTCCTCGTGTGTGAAACGGATATCCGCATCCTTTTTCTCCGCGAACATCTCCTGAAGGTACGCAAACAGCTCCCCCACCGACGTCTCCTGCAGTTTCGCCTCATCCTGTTTCGCCACGATGATATCCAGAAGGCGCAGTGACATGGCCTCCAGACGTTTCCCCTCCGTATAGATATAGTTTGCCGACAGGATGCTCTTTTCCTCATCCAGCTTGTGAGAGCGCAGCATGTCCGCATATCCGATAATCGCCGTCAGAGGCGTTTTCAACTCGTGGGCAAAAGCGCCCATGAACTCTTCCCTCGCCTCGATCTCCTCCTCCAGCTTGCAGATATTGTCTTCCAGCGCATTTGCCATCCGGTTAAAATCCCCGGTAAGCTGCCCAAGCTCGTCCCGGCTGATCTGTCTGGCGCGATACGTGTAATCCCCCGCCGCCATTTCTCTGGTGGCCCTCGTCAGCAGACGGATCGGCTTCGTCAGGAAGGAGGCGATAAACAGCATGATGACTGTTCCGGTCAACAATATGACTACCGTCACTTTCCGGTAAAGCGAAAACCCCATGGCGCGTTCCGTGAACACCCCCGTCACGTCCTTCATGGTTTCCAGATACAGAATCCGGTTCAGCGCGTTGATGGATACGCAGGTATGCACATAATAGCTTTCCTGCTCACGGATCACGCGGTATGATTTGGTATGCTGGTCTGTCTGCGGAAGCAGGCCCTCGTCCGCCGTAAATCCCCCGCTGGTATACAGTATGTTTTTCTCCTCACCCGCGATCCGAAGAAGACGCCCGCCGCCCTGTCCTCCCATTTCCAGTTTGGACGCGATCTCCTCCACCACGCTGTCCGGCAGGACGCTGTATTTGAGAGGCACATTCAGAGCCGCCGTCTCAAAGGCAAAGCTCAGGATACTGCTCTCATCGAGGGCCTGTCCCACCTCTCGGTCCAGGGAAGTTTCAAACACATAGTTTACAAAGTAAAACCCGCTGAATCCCAGCGCCAGCGCCAGCACAATCATGGTAGACAGCACTAATTTGATTGAAAATTTCATTCCTGCACCTCTAAACGGTAGCCCACTTTGTACACCGCCACCAGACTATGCTCCCACCCCAGTTTTTTTCTCAGGCGCTGTACATGCAGATCAAGCGTCCTGCTGTCCGCCAGATATTCCCCTTCCCAAACCTTTTCATATAATGTCTCCCGAAACAGGGCGACGTTTTTATTCTTCATGAAAAGAAGCAGAAGACCGAACTCTTTGTTCGTCAGCTCCACGGGACGTCCCGCCTTAGTCACCCTGCGCCCGTCCACGTCCACCGTCACGTCTCCCGCAGCAAGGTGCTGCTCCGCCTTGTTATATCGCCGGAGCACTGCCTCCACTCTGGCTACCAGTTCCACCACATCGAAAGGTTTTACCAAATAATCGTCGGCTCCCAGCTTCAGCCCCTTCACCCGGTGCTTCACCTCATGCTTGGCGGTGATGAAAATCACCGGAATCCCCAGCGGCCGTATGTACTCCATCACATCATAGCCGTCCGCCCCCGGCAGCATGATATCCAGAAGCACCAGTGCAAACTCCTCCTTCTCTATCAGGTCAATCGCCTGCAGGCCGTCCTGCACCGCCGTACAGTGATATCCCGCGGAGGAAAGATTTAAGTCGATCAAATCACAGATCGGTTTTTCATCGTCCACAATCAGTATCTTAATCATTTGCAGATTGCCACCCCCAATAGTCCCGCGCCTTCTCCACCAGTATTTCCATCGTGTCCTCATCGCTGCACCGGTAAGTATCCCGGATTTCCGTGTCCGGCTCGAACCCGCCGGTTCTCTGGTAATAAATCCGGTAGTCGCTCTCAATAAGAAGCGCGCCGCCCTCGCCCTCATAGCTGTATCTGGCAAGAATCACGATGTCCTTTAACCCGTCCCCGTCGATATCCCGACAGGTAACGCCCTTGAGCGCATAGAGATTGTCATACTCTCCCATCGGCTGTAATACCGATATAATGTCTCCCTGCTCGTTCACCAGATAAATCATAAAGATATCATAATCCGCAATCCGGTATGTCCCCGGCGTCACCTGCAGTCTGCCCAGCTTCCCGAACGTCCGCAGATAACACTGCTCCGGGATAACCTGAAAACCGTTTCTTTGCAGCTCCCCCAAGGTGGCCGCCGTGTACAGAAATTCCGTGGAATCCCCATCTCTGACAAAAGCCGCGATGGAATCCGCGCTCTTATTCATCCCAAAGCGGTTGATTGTTTCCGAAATCCGGTAATCCCTGTAAAAGCCGTCTCCCGTCTGTTTTTGGAAAAGCACGTCACCGACCTTGTAAGTCTCGCCCGCATAGACGCCGCTCTCGTTGAGGCAGGAAGTGATGAGAACGATATCCATCCTGCCGTCCTGGTTCAAATCCTGAAAGGAGACCGCCGCAATGGACTGCGTCGGCTGTCTCATCCGCCCCCTGACACAGTAGTTTGTCTCTAACTGCTCCGTCCGGTAGATGATCCGCCCGTCTTTGTCCACAATAAACACCGCCAGACGGTTATATTCCTCGTGGAATGCAGGCACCATCAAAATGCTGTCCTCCTCATCCGGCTCCAAGGGGAAAATCTGATCCTCCACCACTCGAAAACCGCCGCCTGCAATCCCGTTTCGATTCTCTATGGCCTGAAAACGGTCGTAGTATGCCTCGTACGCTTCCAGCACGGAAGCCCCGCCTGCCTCTATGGGAGACGCCTGTACCACTTCCGCAAAGGACAGACACCGGATCAATACCGCCGCCAGCACAAACGCGCCCCCGTACCTATACCTTTTCATTCGTCTCACTCCCGCACTGCACGCTCCTGCGCTCCTTCCTTATTCCGCAAACACCGCCTTGATGCGAAGCCCCGTTTCCGGTATTTCCAATTCCAGAGATGTCTCCGTGATTACCTTCGTTTTTCCTCCGTCAGTAATCTCCCATCCCGCAAAACCGTACCCTTCATTGGCCGCCGCCGACAGCGTGATCGGATAATCCGTAAAATACGCTCCCTGCCATTTCCCCTGCCCGTCAAAAGTCGGCGTTATGGTATTTAAGGCAATGCGCCCGGCGTCGGCATTCGTGGTCTCTATTTCGACAGGCGCGGGCACGCCCTCCAGCCCGAAATTCTCTTTCACATACTGTGCGGCATATGGCCCCCTTCCTTCCAGAAAGGCCCGGATATCCGCCACTTCCTCGTCAAAGCGGTACAGGCTTTCTTCGCCGTAAAAGCGCCGCAGATGTACCTCCATCGGCTCCCTCATAAGCGCCAGCCAGTCTTCGATCAAAGGCTCCGTATTTTCCACGGAAAAGGTCTCGTTGGCAAGATCCATGAGCGTGAGCGTAAACTGTTTTTTGAATGCGTCGCTTTGGCACAGATTATGAAATGCCGGATTCCGCTCCATAACATAGCCAAGCACATCTTTATCCACCACATTTTCCCGCAGCGCGCTCGTATTCACATCAAACAGCATCCAGCGCCATCTACCGTCCGAAAACACCCCCCCTCCGGCGTTTTCGGCCGTTTCACGCACCCTCCAGAAAGCCTCGTTCGTGCCGGGCCAGTCCGCCCAGCTCCCGATATAAATTTCCGTGGCATAATAGTCGATATAGCTTTGCAGGTCAATGAGATATCCGGCAGACTCGTAGTTCTCCGCCTTGGAAAAATCCGTGTCCTGCAAATAATTTAACATCACATTGTAGACCGACCAGTCCTCCTCGCTCTCGCGGACCAGACTGTTGTTTTTCATCATGATCACATTATCGGCGTCAACGCCGTAATAACTGCCCAGATACGTGTCGTTATATCGTTCCGTAAGCCAGTAGATGCCCCAGTATTCCCCATTCAGAAACATCGCATACGGTTCGTAGTTCATGGTAGAGAACGCTCTGTCTTCTGTCAGTGCAGACACAAACATATCGCGGAATTTGGCTATGGCGTCCTGTCCGCCCGCTGAGAGCGTCATCGTGTCCGCCATATAGCCGGTTCCAAACAAATCCGCGTAAAACCGAGCCGCCCTGCTGTAATTTGGCCTTGCATAGAGATTCAGACTTTTGGGCAGATAGGAACGGCTGCCGCCTCCCTGAATCCGCATACCGCAGGACTGCTTCAAAACTACGTCCCGCGACGTGTCAAAGATCTGAATATCCGCCGGACGCTCCCATTCTATGCCATGCTGATAGGAGTTGGCGTCCCCCTCCGACGCACTCTCTGCACCCGCCATAGCATCGTCATATTTGCGGCCAAGCACATAAATTCCCTTGTCATAATCAAAGAGATTTTCCGGGGCTGTCACGACAGAAATGACATGGATATTACGATACCCCTTTTTCCCGCCGTATCCCACAAAATAACTCTCCGTTTTCACCTCACCGAAATTCCCGTCCGGGTCCTGACAGGCAGCCCTGACGACCGTGCACTTGTCCACCGGATAATCCGGCAGCTTATATTTCGGCTCCTCCGACAAAAAATCAGGCGACGTATCCGTTCTCATGGAATGCACATTCGGCTGCGAAGTCGCATCGTCTATAAAAATGGGATTTGTGTAGAGAACTGCATTTTCATCCGGCACAGAACCGTCCAGCGTATAATAGATTTTCATCCCAAGCGGGGCAGTCAGTTCCAGTTCAAATGGCTCCTCGTAAAAACCGGATTCCCTGGAAAAGCACAGTCCCGCAGGGCTGTATTTATCGCACAAAAGAAGCAGGCCCAAAACGCCGCATATGAATATCAGACAAAACAACGCACCTTTTCGACTCATCATCCTACCGTCTCTCCGGACTGGGCTGCCCAGTTTACAGACTGAATGCCGGGAACGGATAAAAGCGCGTCCATCACATCGAGATTGATCTCACCCTTCGTCCCGATCTCGCAGATCATTTCCTCATGCTCTGCGTCCTTGTTGGCCGTCCGTACCCGGAAACTGACAACATAGGGCTTTAGTGCCTCCTCAAACCGCTTTCTGTCAATCGCCTCTCCTCCGCCGTTTACAATCAGCAGATATTTATTCCGGATTCCCGGCACCTTGCTCGAAACAATCAAAACGGCCGCGATGAACAGCACCGTGGTAAACGTCAGCCGCCAGTTTTGCGAGCTCACGCAAAGGCCCTCCGCCATGGCCCAGAAAATGAACATGGTATCCCGGCTGTCCTTCACCGCCGTCCGGAAACGGACAATGGACAGCGCGCCCACCATACCGAGCGACACGGCTATATTGCTGCTGATCATCAGCATAACCACCACGGTGATCAGATGCATGACAACCAGCGACCAGTTAAACTTCCTGTTGTACGCGATTTTTTCCGAAGAAATGTAATACGTCAGATAGATCACCATTCCTACCGCCAAACCGCACAGCAGAATCATCAGCGTCGTCTTCACACCGTATGCATTGCTGTTTGTATAAAAATATCCGAGAACCTCTTCCTTTGACATAAACAAACCGCTCCCTAATAGTTGAAATCATAGTAAGCCGGACGCCCGGCACAGTATTTACTGTATGTGCCCTGTGTCAGATCAAACTGTGCAAACAGGGCAGACAAAAATCCCATCAGTTTCCCGCTGTATTTCACTTCCAGAACCGCTTCTTCCCTCATAACAGGCGTATAGCGAACATCCGGCGAAAAGATGTCGAAATTGGATTCGGAGGTTCTGACATTCATATCCAGCGTAATGCGCGTATCGTACATGGGGTATTTGTAGGCCAGCCTGTCATACGCAATCTGCGCCACAGGGCGGTACATCCCCTGCGCCATGATGCCATAGGCCTTCCGGCTGGTATGGGAATCCGCAAAATAGTTTTGCAGCGCCCTTATATTTCCGCGCGTAAGTTCCATAGCGTCGGATGCCGATACGATCAGACTCAGTTTTTGCTGCCGGTCATCGGTCTTCTGTTTGATTTCCAGCTTGCACAAAGACGCATCCCCGTCGTAAATCCGCAGACGCACCTTTTTGCGGTCCTTCACACCCGCGAGCTTTTGTGCGAAGTCGATCTGGTTCACCGAGTCAAAATACAAACTCCTCACCACATACGGCCCGTTTGTGCAATGCTCGTCCCTTTGCAGCAGCCTGTCAAGCTGTTCCCTGATCGCCAGAGCCTTACCAAGCGGCACCACATATTTGATTTCCTTTCTCTGGGAATAAAGCTCTTTGCTCATGCTATGATCCAGATTCCTCTCCCGCCTGCAAAACAGCGCTGCCCTTTGGTAAATATCAGCAATTATAGCATCAACCGCCCGTAATTTCAACCGTTCCGCCTGCGTTTCCGGGTAACTTTATAAGTTCTTAGCGCCTGTCCCATCACTAGCCCATTTGGTCAAGCAGTGTAATCTTGGTATCATAAAGTTTACCGGAAAGGTCTACATGTACCTTGTGGGGATTCACCAGACGTCTCGTCTCATCCCACAGGGTATTCTGCTCCTCCTGACAGTACGCCCGGATATCCATCACCTTGGGGGAAGTGTAGCAGCACGCGCCGCCTTTGAAAATCGGCACCATAAGCTCCCGCAGCCGGTAGCTCCCCGCGGCCAGCTTTGTCTTTTTCCATGGCTCCGCCGGATCAAACAGCAAAAGCGGTTCATTCTCGTCATATGTCTCATCCGCCAGACAGATCAGATCCGCCTTAATCTTTCCGCTCTCCCTGTCGTAAATGCGGTAAATCGTCTTATCACCGGGATTCGTCACTTTCTCCGTATTTTCGGAGAGCTTAATCTTCGGGATAAACTTCCCGTCCTGCCCCATGATCGCCGCCAGCTTGTAGACGCCCCCGAAAGAAGGGCAGTCCTTTGACGTAATCAGATGCGTCCCCACGCCCCATGAAGTGATTTTCGCGCCCTGGTCTTTCAAGCTCTGAATCAGAAATTCATCCAGATCATTGGAGGCAGAGATCACCGCATCGGAAAATCCCGCTTCGTCCAGCATCTTTCTCGCCTCTTTGGACAGATAGGCAAGATCGCCGCTGTCCAGTCGAATGCCGTAGAAAGTCAGCAAAACGCCCGCTTCCCGCATCTCCTTAAAGACGCGTATCGCGTTTGGCACACCCGATTTCAACGTATCGTAGGTGTCTACCAGCAATATGCAGGCCGACGGGTACATGTCGGCATAAGTGCGAAACGCCGTGTACTCATCCGGGAAACTCATAATCCAGCTATGGGCGTGGGTTCCCTTGACAGGCACGTCAAAGAGCTGTCCGCAGAGTACATTGGAAGTGCCCACACAGCCGCCGATCACAGCGGCTCTCGCGCCGTATGTCCCCGCATCCGGCCCCTGCGCGCGGCGAAGCCCAAACTCCATCACCCCGTCGCCCTGCGCAGCGTAGCAGACTCTCGCCGCCTTGGTTGCGATCAAGCTCTGGTGATTGATGATATTTAAAATAGCCGTCTCCACAAGCTGCGCCTGCATAATCGGCGCAATCACTTTTACAAGCGGCTCTCTGGGGAAAACCACCGTCCCCTCCGGAACTGCGTAGACATCCCCCGTAAAGCGGAAGTCCGCCAGATAGTCGAGAAAATCCTGCCCGAAAATGCCAAGTCCCGCCAGATAATCGATGTCCTCTTTTTCAAATCGAAGCTCCCTGATATACTGGATGAGCTGTTCCACCCCCGCCATAACGGCAAAACCGCCGTCACAGGGATTGTTTCTGTAAAAGGCGTCAAAAATAACCGTCTCGTTCCGGTCCTTATTCTTAAAATAGCCCTGCATCATCGTCAGCTCATATAAATCGGTGAGCAGCGTCAGATTTTGTCTGTCCATGATTTCCCCCTCCTTTACACTCCCTTACAGCAAACCATTATTTTCTGATCAATATTTTACAGTTTTACCGCCTGTTTTGCAATTACATTTTCCCCAATCCGCAATATATAAAAGCCAGCGTCTCTGATCAATACCGGAAGCACTGACTTTTTCTATTTCCTATTAATAAATCCTTATAAATACGGAAAGATTTTTATTGAGTATCTTTTGAAAAATGGTATACTATAATTAGCAACAGGAATTTTACGCCGTGAATACAGACAGAGGATCAGATATGGGCAATAAAGCAAAAATACGAGAAGAAGCGAAAAAACTGAATCCCATTGATGACCTTATGTTCCGCACGATGGCGGAAGATAAAAATTTCTGCGAAGTGATCCTGTCCGATCCTGAGCTGTCCGTATTGGAATCCACGCCCCAATATGCCGGAACCAATCTGCAGGGACGCTCCGTAATTCTTGATGCTAAATGTGTCCTTGGGGATGGACGCAAAACAGACATCGAAGTGCAGAAAGCAAATGATACCGATCATCAGCGTCGTGTCCGCTACAACGGTGCGATCCTCACAACTAACCTCACCGACCCCGGCGAGAAGTTTGACAATATCCCCGATGTTTGTATCGTATTTATCTCCCGTTTTGACATCTTTAGCGGTAACCGTTCCCTATATCACATAGACCGTGTCATAAGGGAAACCGGAAAAGTTGTCGAAAATGGATTTGAAGAAGTTTACGTCAACGCAAAAGTAAAGGACGGCTCCGAAGTATCCGAGCTGATGGAAGTTTTTGTTGACGACGCTGCATACAGCAGCAAATTTCCCGTTACCTCCGGCAGTAAACGCCGGTACAAAGAAACCGAGGAGGGCCAACAGGTTATGTGTGAAATTATGGAAAGAATTGCCAAAGAAGAACGTAATGAAGGCAGAATCGAAGGAGAAACCCGCATCAATACCCTCAACTCTATTCTGATCAATATGAACCGGATTGATGACTTAAAACGCGCTGCTACGGACAAGAACTTTCAAATGCAGCTTATGATCGAACTTTTACCTGAAGAAGCGTAACATAGTAAAATCCGATGGATTCCATCCTTGGAACATCGGATTTTTTCAACCGAAAATGTTACCGCAGAGAGGGCAGGCGATAAATTTCTTTATCCCTGCCCCGTCCTCTCTCATTCTAGTAAATTCTTAACTCTGTTCCTCCGTCTCCTCTTTCCTCCGGCGCCATACCACAAGGATCACAATCAGAATGACTGCTAAAATAACCGCCAGCCAGATAAAGCAACATAGTCCAAGGAAAGTCGGGCAGATATGGCATAGCCCGCATTTTGTGTCTGTGCTTTCTGTCTCCACGTAGGCGATAGCGTAGCTGGAGAACAGATTTGTGCTGATGGTGATGGTTTCCGGCGCATTATCCAGATCGTTCATAAAAGTATACTCCCCTTCATGGGCACGGATGATGTAGTATTCCCTGCCGCCGCCTTGCAGTTTTTCGGGGATATTGACCACCACTTCTATGGGTGCCTCCGTCTCCGTGATGGCGTTCCAGTCGCCCGCTCCGATCTTAATGAACATGGAGATGTCAACGTACATGCTAAGCACAAGCCCCGGCGCTTCTTCCCGGTACGCTTCGATGCCGCTCTCGATCACTTCCTTATCCTGTGCGGGCACCTTTTCGGAAATGTCCGTCACATCTACCCGGATCTCTATGGTCTCGCCGCTGTTTACGATCTCCTGCTGGCCGGGCGTCAGTACTGCCTTTACGACTGCTTCGGTATCCGCCACGGCTGCGGTACAC
>CARUOB010000070.1 GCA_949076555.1 uncultured Lachnospiraceae bacterium
GGCTTACAGCCCCATCTTGCCAAAAGAAACACGGCCTTTGCCCGGGAATACGACTACGATTTCATCATCGGCTCCTCCCACCTTTGCCACGGAAAGGACCCCTACTATCCCGCCTTTTATGAGGGGCGCACACAGGAGGAGGCTTATCTGGAATATTTTGAGTCTATACTGGAGAATTTGAAGGCTTACAAAGACTTTGACGTATACGGGCATCTGGACTATGTGGTGCGCTACGGCCCGACGAAAGACCAAGAATACGCCTACGAGATGTACCGGCATATATTTGATCGGATTTTATCAGAACTGATTGCCATGGAAAAGGGGATCGAGATCAATACCGCCGCTCTGGCAAGGGGTATGCGGGAACCCAATCCCTGCATCGGCATTCTGAAGCGTTACCGCGCCCTTGGCGGCGAAATAATCACCGCGGGAAGCGACGCGCACGAGCCAAGACAGATCGCGCACGCCTTTGATCAGGCAGCCGAAATCCTGAAAGAATGCGGGTTTCGCTATTACGCCACTTTCGAAAAGAGAATCCCTTCTTTTCATAAATTATAAAAGTTAGCGCTAAATAATCGTTCCCCCGCCAAGCACATAGTCATCCTCGTAAAATACCACGGCCTGTCCCGGCGTAATCGCCCGGACGGGCTTTTTGAAGGTAACGCGGATCGTATCTTCGCCCGCCTTCTCAATCAGGCATCTCTCGCCCGCGTGGGCATAGCGTATTTTCGCTGTCACCTCTCTTGCCTCCGGCAAATCCGCCATCCCCATATAATTGATGCTGTCGCAGTACAGCGTATCACCGAACACGTCCTGCGCCTCGCCGATCACCACTTCGTCCGTCTCCGGTCTGATCTGTGTGACAAACACGGGACGCCCCATGGCAAGATTTAACCCCTTGCGCTGTCCCACCGTGTAGTGGGTGATGCCCAAATGCCGCCCCAGCACCTCCTCCTCCTTCGTCACGAAACAGCCGGGACCAGGCACCCGTTCTCCCGCAGTCCTGTCGATAAAGGCCGCGTAGTCGTTGTCGGGAATAAAGCATATTTCCTGACTGTCGGGCTTTTGCGCCACGGACAGCCCCGCCTCCGCGGCCATCTGCCGGATCTCCTCCTTTGTGTACGCCCCCACCGGCATCAGCGTGTGGGCAAGCTGCTCCTGTGTCAGGCTGTAGAGGGCATAGGTCTGGTCTTTCTTTGCCGTCACCGCATTGCGGATGGCATACCTGCCGTTTGCAAGCCGCGCGATCCCCGCGTAATGCCCCGTGGCGATATAGTCCGCCCCGATCTCCAGACTCCTGTGCAGCATGGCCTCCCACTTCACATAGCGGTTGCAGGCGATGCAGGGGTTTGGCGTCCTGCCCGCCAGATACTCCTCCACGAAGTAATCCATGACTTTCTTCCGGAATTCCTGCCTGAAATTCATCACATAATGGGGAATGTCCAACACTTCCGCCACCCGTCTGGCATCCTCCACCGCGCTGAATCCGCAGCATCCGCCCTGTGACGCTGCCGTCTCGCATGTTTCCTCCTGCCAGATCTGCATGGTGACCCCCACCACGTCATATCCTTGTCTTTTCAATAAAAGGGCTGCCACGGAGGAATCCACGCCCCCGGACATACCCACCACTACCTTTTTTTTCATCATTCTCATTCTTCCTTCACATGGCCGAGCGCTCTGCGCAGATCCCCCGCAAACGCAAGTACCGCTTTTATTCCTCACGCGCAAAATAATACTGTATCGCACGATCTCTGTCAACAATCGCTCATCACTCTTCCAAATCTATTATTTTTTGTGAAAAATTCTATTCCCGCCGTTTCCGACATAAACATAGACCATATCTCACACTTATATGGTGCGCTATGACGTTTAAAAAGTGGAATCACCCTTTGGTAACCGGAACCGTTATTCTGACTGTAACCGGATTAGTCAGCCGTTTTATCGGCTTTTTTTACCGTATTTTCCTATCCAATGTATTCGGTGCGGAGGGCATGGGCCTCTACCAGCTCATCTCCCCCGTGCTGGCCCTCTCTTTTTCGCTTACCGTGTCCGGCATACAGACCGCCATCTCCAAGTATGTGGCGAGCGAAACAAGCACCCGCGATTATAAAAATTCTTTCCGTACACTCTGGGCAGGCTTTCTTGTGGCGATGGCGCTCTCCGCAGCCTGCGCGCTCGGCATCTATGTATATGCGGAACCGATCGCAGCGAATCTTCTTCTGGAGGAGCGGACTGCCCCGCTTCTTCGCATCATTGCCCTCTCCATTCCTATGGCCAGTGTACACTCCTGCATCAACGGCTATTTCTACGGCATCCGCAGGACTGCCATTCCCGCCTTTTCCCAGCTCGCGGAACAGGTTTTCCGGGTTGGCAGCGTATATCTGATCTATTTTGTCTGCCAGAAACATGGACTTACGCCTACCATCAGCTTCGCCGTAGTGGGCCTGGTAATCGGTGAAAGCGCCTCCATGATCGTCTCAGTGGTGGCAATTTTAGCCCGCGCGCACCAGGTATTTCCCGCCTGCGGACACACTGTTTCCCCGGGATTGTCCCGCTTCCCGGCACAGTCCACACATGCGCCCCGGCTTTTTGGACGCTATCAGGTGTCCCGGCCGCTTCCCTCCGTGCTTTCCATCTACCGGCGCATCACGGGGCAGCTCTTACAGCTCGCCGTCCCGCTTTCGGCCAACCGTCTGGTACTGAACCTTTTGCAGAGTGTGGAGGCAATCTACATACCGAACCGTCTGATGGCATACGGCTTAAGCAACGCGGACGCCCTGAGCGTCTACGGTGTGCTCACCGGCATGAGCCTGCCGTTAATTCTGTTCCCCTCCGCCATCACAGGCTCCGTCTCCGTACTGCTCCTGCCCATCGTGTCCGAAGCGGACGCCGGCGGCAACAAAAACGCGGTGCGGCGCGCCATCTTTACCTCGATCCGCCTCTGCCTCCTGCTGGGCTTTTTCTTCACCGCCCTGTTTCTGGTATTCGGCAGACTTGCCGGACGCCTGCTCTTCCACTCGGAGCTGGCGGGCAGTTTTATCCTGACGCTCAGTTTCCTGTGCCCTTTCATGTACATTGCCAGTATGCTTAACAGTATCTTAAACGGGCTCGGCAAGACCATCCGCACCTTCCTGTTCAGTGTGGCAAGCCTGCTTCTGCGTCTGTTGTTCGTATTTTTTGCCATTCCGCGTTGCGGCATACAGGGATATCTCTGGGGAATGCTCGCCAGTCAGATACTGCAGACGCTTCTGTGTACCGTGTCAGCGCTCCGCTTTTCGCGCACTTTTACTTGCGATTCTTCACGCAATATACTATAATGTAGATGTTTTTGCGAGAGAAACGAAACTATGATAAAGGCGAAACGGTAATCACGTTTTTGCCGGGAGGTAACCATGTCATTTCAATATGTAGCTAAATTACCCACCCCCGACGAGATCCGCGAGCGTTTTCCCATGCCCGCCCATCTGGTGGAGGTAAAAAGAGAAAGAGATATCGAGATCCGGGACGTGATCACCGGAAAAAGCAAGAAATTTATCGTGATCATCGGCCCCTGCTCGGCGGACAACGAGGAGGCTGTCTGTGATTATGTAAACCGATTGGCAAAGGTCAGCGAGAAGGTGAAGGACAAGCTGATTCTGATCCCCCGGATCTACACGAACAAGCCCCGCACCACAGGCGAGGGTTATAAAGGCATCGTAAGCCAGCCCGATCCGGAAAAGAAACCCGATTTTACAAGCGGGCTGATCGCCATGCGCAAAATGCATATCCGGGCTATAGAGGAAACCGGGCTGACCGCCGCGGACGAGATGCTCTACCCCGACAACTGGGGCTATGTGGAGGACATTCTCTCCTATGTGGCCATCGGCGCACGCTCCGTGGAGGACCAGCAGCACCGCATGACCGTCAGCGGTTTCGACGTGGCCGCCGGAATGAAGAATCCCACAAGCGGCACCCTCTCCGTGATGCTCAACTCCATCTACGCGGCGCAGCATCCCCACGATTTCACCTACAGAGGGTATGAAGTCAGCACCGGCGGCAACCCGCTTGCCCACGCGGTGCTTCGGGGTTCCACAAACAAGCACGGCAGAAGTCTTCCGAATTACCACTACGAAGACTTGAACACCCTGTATACGCTGTATCAGGATTACGATCTGGTCAACCCGGCCTGCGTCATCGACGCCAACCACAATAACTCCGACAAGAAGTACGAGCAGCAGATCCGCATCGTGAAAGAAGTGATGCACAGCCGGAAGTTAAACAGAGACATTCACAGCATGGTCAAGGGCGTGATGATCGAGAGCTATATCGAGGAAGGCTGCCAGAAGATCGGCGAAGGCATTTACGGCAAGTCCATCACCGACCCCTGCCTTGGCTGGGAGGCGTCGGAACGGCTGATTTATGATATTGCGGAATACGAATAAAACAAATAGCTGACTGCTACGCCCCGTTTTGCGGGGCGTAATTTTTCGCTTGACTTTGGTATGAAATCGTACTA
The DNA here is from genome assembly GCA_949076555.1 of uncultured Lachnospiraceae bacterium. Lineage (GTDB taxonomy): Bacteria > Bacillota > Clostridia > Lachnospirales > Lachnospiraceae > UBA3282. The sequence goes on from CARUOB010000070.1 coordinate 4,496, forward strand.
TAATCCCTTCGATAGTATGATTTCATACTATTTTAACGATCTCTCATACACACTGACGCCGAAACTATGGAGGATGCGGAAATGACCCCTTATTTTTCGAAAGAACTGAAACGATACAACTATTTGTTGAGTGAAACGGAGTCCGCTTACCGTGAAGCGGCATCCAGACTTGGCCTTCCCGAAAGCTCCATGATGGTTCTCTACGCCGTCTGTCACGCCGGAACTTCCTGCCCGCTCCGGGACATATGCCGCAACGCCGGTGTCAGCAAACAGACCATCAATTCCGCGCTCCGCAGGCTGGAAGCAGAAGGGCTGATCTATCTGGAAAACACCGACGGCAAAAATAAAACCGTATTTCTTACCAGTGAGGGCCAAAAGCTGGCCGGACGGACCGCCGCCAAAGTCATTGCCATAGAGAATGCAATTTTTGCCTCATGGACAAATGAAGACGTGAAGCAGTATCTGTCGCTGACAGAACGCTATTTACAGGATTTTCGGGAACATTTACGGCACTTGAAACAAGATTAGTTTACATAATATTTTTCAATTGAAAAAGGATGTGATTTTATGAAAAAAACGACCATACAATTATCAGACCACTTTACTTACAGTAAACTGCTGCGCTTTACCCTGCCCTCCATCGTGATGATGGTATTTACCTCCATCTACGGTGTGGTGGACGGTTTCTTCGTGTCAAACTTCGCGGGAAAGACCGCCTTTGCCTCCGTCAATCTCATCTTTCCCTTCATTATGATCCTCGGCGGCATGGGTTTTATGATCGGCACCGGCGGCACGGCTCTGGTTTCTCTGGTGCTTGGCACCGGGGATCGTGAGAAGGCGAACCGCTATTTTTCCATGATGATATATGTGACTCTGCTCCTTGGCATCGTCCTGTCCGCAATCGGTTTTGTCTTTACGCGCCCTATGGCTTCTTTTCTGGGCGCGACGCCGGAAATGTTGGAGGACTGTGTCCTCTACGGACGCATCGTCTTCTGCTTTATCACCACATTCATGCTGCAGAATGTTTTCCAGAGCTTTCTGATTGCGGCGGAAAGACCGAAACTTGGCCTTATGGCAACCATCGGCGCAGGCGTGACCAATATGTTTCTGGACGCGCTCTTTGTTGGCGTCTTCCGATGGGGTGTGGCGGGTGCGGCCCTTGCCACGGGCGTCAGCCAGTGCGTGGGCGGTCTGCTCCCCCTGCTCTATTTTATCCGCCCAAACACAAGCCTTCTGCGGCTCACCCGGACAAAGCTGGAAATCAAGCCGATCCTGCAGGCGTGCGCCAACGGCTCGTCGGAGCTGATGAGCAACATTTCCGCCTCCGTTGTCAGTATGATCTATAATTTTCAGCTTTTAAAGTATGTCGGTGAAAACGGCGTCTCCGCATACGGCGTGCTGATGTATGTGCAGTTTATCTTCATCGCCATCTACATTGGCTACTCCATCGGCGCAGCGCCCATCGTCAGCTACCACTACGGCGCGGGAAACGACGCAGAACTGAAAAATATGTTCAAAAAGAGCGTGCTGCTGATGACCGGCACAAGCATCGTGCTGACCGCCACCGCTTTTCTTCTGGCCGCTCCGCTCTCCGGCATATTTGTGGGCTATGACGCAGAGCTGTTTGCGCTGACTTGCCATGCGTTCCGGCTCTTTGCCTTTTCCTTCCTGCTGGCAGGCTTTAATATTTTCGCCTCTTCCTTTTTTACCGCCCTCAACAACGGTGCGGTTTCGGCGGCGATCTCCTTTATGCGTACGCTGATTTTCCAGACCGCGTCCGTGCTGATCCTGCCGCTCTTCTTCGGCGTGGACGGCATCTGGTGGGCGATCACTGCTGCAGAGGTGTTCGCCTGCGCGCTCTCCGCCGCCTTTCTGTTTGCAAAGCGCGGAAAGTACCATTATATATAACGCTCCCGGATAAAACGGCTGCTCAATTTCGACACCCCTGCTTACGCGTATAGACAGACGCAAAAAAGCACGGGTGTTTTTTGAAACAGTCCCATGCCTATCATTGCTTATCTTATATCACACTGTCGTTCTATGTTGTCCGCGCTGCGATTATATCTTCGTCTGCGATCTCCTGCCCTGTCATCCGCGCGGATGCGCCTTCGCGTACACCTCTCTGATATGGTTGTGGTTTAAGTTTGCGTAAATCTGCGTGGTGGAAATATCGGAATGCCCCAGCATTTCCTGCACACTCCGAAGATCCGCGCCGTTCTCCACCAGATGCGCCGCAAAGGAATGACGCAGCGTGTGGGGCGTAATATCTGCCTGAATATCCGCTTTCTTCGCATAGTGCTTGATCAGCTTCCAGAATCCCTGTCTGCTCATGGGCTGTCCCGAACAGTTCGCGAACAGCACCTCCGACTTTTTATTCTCCAGCATTTCCTCTCTGGTGCCGTCCAGATATCTGGCCATCGCGTTCTTGGCCGCCGCGCCGAAAGGAATGATTCTCTCCTTATTGCGGTCCCGGCAGAGAATGAAACTCATCTGCATATTCACGTCGGAAAGGTTCAGCGTGATCAGCTCCGTCACGCGGATTCCCGTGGCGTAGAGAAGCTCTAACATCGCCTTGTCGCGGATTTCTTTGGGGCTGTCCCCCGAGGGCTGTTCCAAAAGCCGCACCACCTCGTCCGGCGACATGATCTCCGGCGCCTTCTTTTCAATCTTAGGGGCCTTGAGCTTGTCGGCGATATCCTCCTCGGCCAGCCCTTCCTGCACCATATAGTGATAGAATGCTTTCAGGGAGGCAATATTGCGGGACACAGTAGCCGCCGCAAATTTACTGTCCTCCAAAAACTTCACATAGTCAGCAAGATCCTGCGCCTTTACGTCCTTCGTCTCACGGATGCCCCGAGACTCCATAAAATGCGATACCTTTTCCAGATCCCTTCTATAAGACATCTCCGTATTTTCGGAGGTATTCTTCACGTTATGTAAATACGTAATAAATGCGCCAATCTCTTTATCCATTTACTCGGAGGCCCTTCCCTGTACGTTCTCTTTATGTAAATCAAAACACTGTCTGAGTTCCATTATAATCAGATCTTTTTAGAAAAGCAAATGGAATTTTTCCTGATTTTACGGGCGTTTGCGGCCTTTTTCCAACGAAGCACAACATATCGTCCATTTATGATTTTATGTCTACTACATCTTGAAAAATAGAACAGGAAAATTTTTCAGAAGATTTTCAGAACAAAATGAAGTATGCCTGGATTGACATAACTCTCCAACAGGCATCCCATTATGACAACTGCCATAATGCCCACAATCTGCGCGCCCTTTTTCATATAGAAGTGTGTGCTGTACCGCTCATATCCCTCCAACTGTGTTCTCGGCGCATAGAGTGTCCTGTTTACCTCCGCCGCCCAGAAAAACAGCAGAATATATGCCGGAACTAACAGCAACGCCTGCGGAAACAAAACGGCCGCCATAAACAAAAGCCCTCTGATCCCGTAACGGATTACCGCCACGGACAAAAGACAGCCCGCCGATAACCCCATATAGCAAATATAAGCACAGAGAAACGGCATCCCTATCAAAGTCGTGGAAACCAGACATAAAAGGCAGCCTGTAAAGAGACGGTGTCTGAGAACATACCCCACCAGTCCCTCTCCCACAGGTCTGCTGTTTTTCAGTCTGTTCATCATCTCCGCCCCAAACAGGCTGCCGTTTCTGATCCAAGTATCATGTCCAAAATTGACAAGCAGAATTCCCATAAAAAGGCCGATCATAAACAGATACGCCATATGATAGCCGTTTTTGATCCCAAACTGTCTCCGCAAGATTACACCGCCTCTTCCAAGCTCCTATAGGACAGTATATGTCCGAAAAGGACGAGGCATGACAGCATTTCTTTCAGCAAATATCATCTGTCAAAAACTCTGCCGGTGGGTTTAAAATCCTCCCGTTCAAAGCGGTTCCCCTCCAGCTCATACTCCACCATATGCTCCTCGTTGCGGTATTCATACCAGATCACCCGTCGTTTTCTGTCCGGGTCTGTATCACGGAAAATCTCCCCGCCCTTTTTTCCGTCCAAAAGCTCCATATAGGCATCCAACAGGTCGATATGGGAGACCGGCACATCCGATTCTGCAAGCGCATGCTTTTCCTGAAAGCCTTTTACAAGTAAAACCGGGTGAAAGCGCTCCAGCACCTCCTCCCCGTAGCTGTCGTGATCCACATCATAATAGCCGTGATCCGCCATGATCAGAATCACAGAGTTATCGTAAGTGCCGCTATTTTTCAATCTGGAGAGCCATGTATCAATCACCTTGATCGTGGCTTCAACCTTCTGTGAATACGTTCCCTTTTCAACCGGGTTCATATCTTTGTCATAATCAAAGGGCAGATGCGCACCCTCCACGTGTATGAACTGAAACACATTCCGGTCTGTCTTCACAAGTTCCGGATTCTCCAGAAGCATGTTGTACACACTGTCGTAGCGGTAATTGTACATCTCCAGCGCCATCCCAAAATCAAACCCTTCGATCTGTGCATACTGTTTATAGGCATAAGGCAGATACTTAAACAGAATATACTTCATTTCCTGTCTGAAATACATGTTAAAATCCATATTCTCATAGGGAGACGCCATGTTATTTTTAATATCGCTCGTTATGCGAAACCGCCGTTCTCCGTACCAGACCGGCTCATCCATGTAAAGACCGATATCGTAGTTTTCCTCATCCAATCTTTCAAACAGTGGGGAACCGTTGTATGCCTCGCTTGCAAACGCCCCGAAATCCTGCTCATTTCTGTTCACCGCGCCCGACAAAAGAAGCGGCATACTGTCACGGGTGTAAGGGTACACGGACGCCGTGTTGGAGTAATAAGTAAAATCCCGGAAAACCTCCCTGTATTCCTCATTGCTCTCAAGCGCCGTCTCAAAGGTTTCGGCCTCCACCGCATCCACCAGCAGGATCAGAAAATTCTTATTTTGGGAAATATCATGGAAATGGGCGTTGGTCGTAAGCAGGGCATCCTTTTTCTCAAACGCGTTGTTCATAAGCATCTGGGGAAGAAGGCTGACAAACAGCAAAGCCACGATAACCCCGGAAATACGAGTCTCCCATTTAACCACCTGCTCCGTACCGCATTTCACAACCAGAGCGATGGCCGCCGTTCCCAATAGCGCCCAGAGCGCTAATGTCAGCAGATCCTCCTTCAAATACCGATCCCACGCAATAGTCTCTCCCGTCAGCACCGGAAGGGATGTGCTCAAATAAACGCCCTGTATATATGTGGCCAGAAAAACAACAAAAAGGAGTATTACCATGCATTGGTACACTCCCCTTTTTCCCTTTGAAAGCCTGACTGTTATAAAATAAAATGTGGTGATAAGCACTGCTCCCGCAAGCAAAAACAGTGCAAATATCAAAAGCGTCGGAAATATCATGATCCCGAAGTCAAACCAGAAATCATTTTTATTGGTACTATACATCAACAGAGGCTCGTAGATAAACAGCATGAAACAAAAGGCCGTCCAAATCCTATACGCCGGTCTAAGCTGTCTGCATTTCTCCCTGAAGTCTTCCGTCGTTCTTTCCTTTTTACCGTTCATAGCTATTCCTCAAGTCTGTCTTAAATGTCGCTATTGTCTGTTTATTTTGTTGTAATATGCCAGAATCGCCGCCACAGTCTTTCCGTCCTGAATCTTGCAGTCATAAATCATCTGCACCAGCTCCTCCAGATCATGGCTTTCCGCATTTAAAAACTCATCCTCGTCCAAATGCTGGCAGCCGGGTTTTAAATCCGTGGCCAGATACACGTCAATCTTTTCGTTGCAGAAAGCGACCGTCGTCCGAAGCGTCAGCAAAAGCTCCAGCTTCCCAGCCACATAACCGGTCTCCTCCTCCAGCTCTCTGGCCGCCGCCTCTTTCGTCGGCTCACCCACACTGTTTAAACCGCCCGCCGGAATTTCCAGCGTCTCCCGGTCCAGTGCGTTGCGGTACTGTCTCACCATCAGAAGTTTCCCGTCGTCCTTCACCGCCACAACAGCCGCCGCGCCCTTGTGGTCAATCAAATCCCACTTGGCTATGTTGCCGTTTGCCACGCGGATCGTGTCCTGATAATAATCAATGATCGCGCCCTTATAAATCAATTCTCTTCCCAAACGTTCGTAATTGTTGTCTGCCATTTTACCCCTATCCCTTCTCCAATGGCTGCCTCCTGCCACGCTGACCGTTCTGCATCAGCCAGACAGTCCGCCCGCTTCCTTTCAAGCAGTCTCGGCAACCGCCTCCTGCAACAGTTTCTCTACGCTGACTAACTTCACGCAAAGCACGAACACATCCGTGGCCTGGGCCATCTCTTCCGCCGTCGGATAGGTAGGTGCAATCCGGATATTGCTGTCCTTCGGGTCCTTTCCGTAAGGGAAGGTCGCACCTGCGCCTGTGAGAACCACGCCAAGCTCCTTACATTTTGCCACGATCTCCTTGGCACAGCCCTCCATCGCGTCAAAAGAGATAAAATAGCCGCCAAGCGGTTTCGTCCACTCGCCGATGCCCAATCCACCGAGTTCCTGCTCCAGAACCGAAAGCACTGCCTCGAACTTAGGTCTGATGATATCCGCGTGCTTCTTCATATGGGCAAGCATCCCCTCCAGACTCTTGAAATATCTGGCGTGGCGAAGCTGGTTCACCTTATCATAACCGATCGTCCGCAGTGTCAGGGTCTTCTTTATATCCGCCAGATTGGCGAAAGAAGCCGCCATCGCCGCTATGCCTGCACCGGAAAAGGTTATTTTGGAAGTGGAGCAGAACGCATAAACCATGTCAGGATTACCGGCCTTCTCGCACTCGCTCAATATCTCAAGAAGCGTATCCTGCTTATCCTCGTAAAGGTGATGCACCGCATACGCGTTATCCCAATAAATACGGAAGTCATCCGCAGCCGGTTTCAGCGCGGCGAACCGTCTCACCGTCTCGTCAGAGTACGTGATCCCCTGCGGGTTGGAATACTTGGGCACACACCAGATTCCCTTCACTGCCTCATCCTGCGATACGTACTTTTCCACCAGCTCCATATCCGGTCCTGTGGACGTCATCGGGATCGGTATCATTTCAACGCCGAAATGCTGTGTGATTGCAAAATGTCTGTCATAACCCGGCACGGGACATAAAAATTTTACTTTATCAAGTTTGCACCAAGGGGTCGCTCCCATAACGCCATGCGTGTAGGAACGGGAAACCATATCATACATGATAGACAGACTGGAATTGCCAAAGACAATCACACTCTCTGCCGAAACTCCCATCACATCCGCCATCAGATGTTTCGCCTCCGTGATACCGTCCATCAGGCCGTAGTTTCTCGTATCCATACCTTCCATGGATTTCATATCCGAATCGGAATTTAAAACATCCAAAAGGCCCATGCCCATATCGAGCTGTGCCGGTTCCGGCTTTCCTCTGGACATATCAAGCTGCAAACCCTTTCCCTTGGCCTCGGCAAACTGTTTGTCAAGCTCCGCCTTCTGCGCCATGAGCTCTTTTCTGGTCATCACATTGTACGCTTTCATAGTTCCCTCCTGCATCCTTGTAATCATATCATTGAATAATTGTATACAATCATACACATTGATATTTATTCTACTATAAGTATGCCAATTTCACAAGTATGCATATACGACAATTTTATGTATTTCTAAAGCCATTTTATGGTAAATATGTTAAATACATATGGGGCTGTGTGCATAAGCAGACTCGAAATGCTTCGCATTTCTCGTTCGCGTTGCTCGTCATAAGCAACTGTCACCATGCGTTCATGCAAGCATGCGCATGCTGCCAGCCGCTTCTGACTCTGCTTATGCGCGCAAAGAAACCCCGCAGAATAAAATCTGCGGGGTTTTGTACTATTTGGCATAGTCTATGACACGACTCTCTCGGATCACATTTACCTTGATCTGTCCGGGATACTCCAACTCAGCCTCAATCTGTTTGGAGATATCTCTCGCGAGCAGTACCATATCAGAATCACTGATCTGTTCCGGAACTACCATTACACGAATCTCTCTACCTGCCTGAATAGCAAAAGATTTGTCCACACCTTTGAAATTGTTTGTGATGTCTTCTAATTGTTTCAGTCTTGTTGTATATGTCTCTAATGTCTCTCTTCTTGCACCCGGTCTCGCCGCGGAAATCGTATCAGCCGCCTGCACCAGACAAGCGATCAACGTCTGTGCCTCCACATCACCGTGATGGGATTCCACCGCGTTAATGACAACCGGCCCTTCCTTATACTTCCTGCAAAGTTCTACGCCGAGCTGGATATGAGATCCCTCCATCTCGTGATCCACTGCTTTACCGATATCATGCAGGAGTCCCGCACGCTTGGCCATTCTGACATCCAGTCCCATCTCCGCTGCCAGTAAGCCGGAAAGCTGCGCCACTTCAATGGAATGCTTCAAAGCGTTCTGACCATAGCTGGTTCTGAACTTCATTTTACCAAGCAGTCTCACCAGTTCAGGATGGATACCATGTACGCCGACTTCGAGGGTGGCTGCTTCGCCCTCCTCTTTCATCATAACTTCGACTTCCTTCTGCGCCTTCTCGACCATTTCCTCAATTCTGGCCGGGTGAATACGCCCGTCCACAATCAGCTTCTCGAGCGCGATCCTCGCC
>CARUOB010000071.1 GCA_949076555.1 uncultured Lachnospiraceae bacterium
TTCGCATTCTTCTCTGTGTCATCCTGCTTTTTAAGTATTTCCCGCAGGCGACTTTTGTATAATAGCAGAAGATTTTTCCTCTGTCAACAACATTTTTAAAATTTTTACAAAAATCTTTTTTCTTTTACAGATAATCAGTTTTTGCGCGTATCGGATGTCGCCTGTTTCTTATTGAAGATGAAGGGTTCCGTCCTGCTCACCGCCCCGGAGGATAAAATCTATCGTGTTCGGATTTGTCCCCTGCGGCACCTCTACAATACTCACCATATCTACCGAAGAATCTGCGGGGATCACGCTGTCGTAAGTCTGCATATCATTCACCAGCATCGTGGCAAGGGCGCCTTTGCTTGGCTCTCCGTTAACGGATATGCGGAAGGTCGCACGGTACCCCATCATATTTAATGTCTGGTCTTCCCCTGTCAGATTTCTGGCATTAAACTTTAATACCAAAAGCTGCATACCGTTTGACGCGTCCATAGAGAAAAACGGAGTCGCGTCTTCCGCCTGCGGCGGATAGGAATCTGCCATTTCCCATCCCGTGTAGCTGATCGCAATATTGGGAATACCATAATACTCCTCCACCGAAGATATCATTGGCTTCGTTTCCTCCTCATCCTGGCTCACGTCCACCACCTCTGCGGTTTCCTCGGGTTCAGCCTCTTCCTGTGTTTCCTCCACAGGCTGCTCCTCTTCCGGTTCCTCCGTCTCCTCCGCCAAATCATAGGCCGTGGTGTCCACCAGCTTTCTGCCGTGTCCCTTGTCATACTTTAACAACACGCCCACCGCGTATTCTGATATCAGTTCTGTCTCGGTCTGTGTCAGATCAGGCACCGTAGCGCACCCCGTCATCAAAAGAGCCGCTGCCACACTGCACAAAAGAACATTCGCCTTTTTCACGTCCGCATCTCCCTGTTGTAAATTTAGTTTACATAAAATCCCGCAAATTCGCGCTTCACACGCTTTGGGTTATTACATTATACCCCACATTTTTTATTCTTACAAGTCAAAACCTGACGATACAGCCTGTTAAGCCATATCCAGCTGAAACCAGAACTCCACGCCGTTGTCATAGTTGATCACGCCGTACTCGCGGTTCATGGATTCCATGATCGCCTTTACAATAGAAAGTCCGATCCCGCTGCCGCCGTACTCTCTCGTTCTGGCTTTGTCCACCTTATAAAATTTTTCCCATAAATGCGCCACGCTCTCCTCCGGAATCGGGATTCCGGTGTTAAATACCGACACCCGCACCCGGTCGTCGGCTCTCTGTATCTTGACGTCTATAATTTTTTCTCCCCCGGCGTAGTTGATGGCGTTTGTGAAATAGTTCATAAACACCTCCTCCACTCGGAACTCATCGCCCCAGACATAAACAGGCTCGTAGTCGTCCATGCGGACGGATATCTCTTTCTGCCGGATCAAAATATCCGCGGAGGCAATGTAGTTTTTTATGAGAGCCGTCACGTCAAAGCGTTCCATATTGACGATCTCATTGCCCGCCTCCAATTGATTGAGGGTGAGGAGATTTTTTACCATGGCATTCATTTTCGCCGCTTCATCCATAATGACGTCGCAATAAAACTCCCTGCTCTCGGCATCGTCGTTTATTCCCTCTTTCAACCCTTCCGCATAGCCCTGAATCAGCGCCAGCGGCGTTTTCAGTTCATGGGAAACATTGGAGAGAAATTCCCGCCTTCTTTCATCCACCCGGTCCTTTCTCTCGATATCTTTCAAAAGCTCATTATTTGCCGTCCGCAGCTCGGAAATCGTCTCCTCGAGCGCCTCCGACAGCTCATTGATATTGTTGCCAAGTATGGCGATTTCCGTCTTATCGTTCCCCGTGTACTTCGCCTCGAAATCTAACTCCTTCATCCGCTCCGAAATCTTCGCCAGCTCCATGATCGGTTTCGTAACGCGGTTTGACAGCCAGACCACCAGAAGAATACTGACCAGAATGGCGATCAGGCCGACATATGCCAGAAAGTGGTTGGAGATGGACACGCTCTCCCGGATGCCCTCCAGCGCGCTGCGAAGCATGAAAAGATACCCGTTATCCAGCATCCCCCACATTTCGATATATTCGGTCTGGGTTCTGTAATCCTCCACCACCTGCATCTTATATTTATCTGTATTCAGCAAAAGTCTTTCTTCATCCACACCCAGAAAAATATTATCAAGAAGCTGCTTGAGAACCGCCCGGGGGTCATTCATGGAATACTTGACAGCCTCCGATTCCCCATCCGCCACCAACACCTGAATATTATACTTTTCGCAGATCTTTTTCAGTTCAATATCGTACTCCTCGCCCGTGATATCGCCCGCCTTCGACGCCTGATTGATACTGTAATAGGCACTTACAAGCGCGTTCTGCTTCTTATCAAGATAGTAAGTTCCCAAAAGTGTGGAGTTGAGAATCAGACACAGAAGGATCGTGCCTGTGACCAATGTGATAAAAAGGAAAGCGAACTGTCTTTTCATGGAATATTTCATTGTTTCAAAAATCCGCCTCTTGTCCGATTATTGTTTTGCCAAAATGTCTGTCTTGTGACATTCTGTGTGCATCAGTTGCTACATTTCACACCGTTTCATCTATCATACCTACTAAATTCCGGCGTTTGTATGATTTGTAACTTAGCATTTCTTCTCTCGTTTGTCAATAGAGTGCCGCCTTGACTTTCCATGCCCATATGATAAGATTATGACAAGTATTGTTGTGGGAAACCGAGCGTTTTTATCCGTTCCCGGGGGAGGTCTTCTAGTGAAAACAAAACACCGTTATATCTGGGCAAATATAAAACTGGTCTGCACCATCGTACCCATCGTTCTGGTGATGATTATCATTTATTTTATGCTTGTCAGACAGGAAATACTGCACCTTTCCAAGGAAAAGCTGATTCTGGAGTCTGATTATTATGCGGAAGAAATCATGGCATGGGCCAATTCCGTTCTGAACGAAGCGAACATATACAAAGACATGATCGAAAAACTGGGCCTTGAAAACGAGGAAACCTATGAGCTGATGTACACCAGCGCCGACAAGCACGATGCCTACCCGTTCGGCCTGTACATGGGCGACGATCAGGGCAATTACTTCGACGCCTCAGGCTGGCAGCCCGGAGAAGATTTTGTTGTGACAGAACGCGACTGGTATCAAGAAGGACTGCAGCATGATCAGTTCACTTTCGGTGAGCCCTATGTGGACGCCATGACGGGCGGCACCTGCGTGAGCATCAGCAGCCGCTTAAAAACCGGCCCCGCCGTAACGGTCCTCGCCGCGGACGTCTATCTGGACTATGCCTCACGGCTGGCCGAAGCCATTACCACGGAAAAAATAGAGCACGCTTTTTTTGTCACCGCGGACAGTCGGCTTATCCTTGCGGACTCCGATGCCTCCATGATCGGCCTGACCTTATCCGCCGAACACGAATCCAGACTGTACCAGAACGTGCACAGACTGTTGGAGGCGGAAAAAGTCGGACAATATGATATCCTCGGCGATGAGAGCGTCTATTTTGTAAATGTCACGACCATTCCGGACACCGACTGGTATTTCATCACCTGCATGAACCGGAACGAGGTGTTAAAAGATTTGTGGCGGATTGAATTTCCCATGCTGTTAGTTGCCGTGGTCGCTTCCGTCCTTCTCTTCTTCCTGACGTCACTGTTTTCCAAAGAAATGAGTTCCATTCGCACAAAGGCACGAATGGACCCTCTGACCAAACTGCTCAACCGGGAAGGCTTCGAAGAGCTTGTCCGTGTATCTTTGGCAGAAAGACCCGAGCAGGGACTTTTGATGATTATGGATATGGATAATTTTAAACTGATTAACGATCAGCTCGGGCATCCCGTCGGAGATCAGGTATTGCGTGAATTTTCTGTCATTCTTGAAAATTATTACAACCGAAACAAGGATATCGTCGGCCGTCTGGGCGGCGATGAGTTTGCCGTATTCGTTGGCCGCGGTATCGGCACCAAGGAGACGGAGGGAATGCTGCGCAAATTTTTGTCCATCGTTCACCAGAACTTTGACGACAAATATCCGGATCAGAAGCTCTCCGTCAGCATCGGCATCGGGCTTGTCGCAAACAACGCGACTTACGAGCAGCTCTACCAAAATGCCGACAAGGCGCTCTATGAAGCGAAGTGGAACGGAAAAGACCGGTTTCAGATCAAGTAATCTGATCCGGGACCGGTCTTTTTCTTATCCTTTATTTTTCTTTGTCTTTCTCTTCCTTTCTGGCTCTCTTTGCCGCTCTTTTCTCTTCTTTTCTGTTCTGTCTTTCCTCTTTTTTGACCAGCCTCTTCTCCTTTCTGCTCCGCTTATCTATGATCAGATAGAACGTGGGCATCAGCAGGAGAATCAGCACGGTGGAGGCGATCAGTCCGCCAATAATAATCATGGCCATGCCTTCCATCATAACAGAGCCTTCTCCGATACCAAGAGACATCGGCACCATGGACAAAATGGTCGTCAGTGTGGTCATCAGAATCGGCCGCAGTCTGAGCTGTCCGCTCTGAATCAGCGCTTCTTCAAGGGACATCTCTTCACGCAGTCTGTTTGCCGTATCCACATAGAGTATACCGTTGTTCACCACAATACCAACCAACATCAGCACGCCCATCAAAGACACCATGCTGAGAGTCGAACCAGTTATATAGAGCAGTCCGAACGATCCGATCAGCGCGAACGGAATACTCATCATCACCATCAGCGAAAACCGTGGCGACTCAAACTGCATTGCCATGACGAGAAAGATCAGGAACACCGCCACAAAAATAGCCGTGATTATCGCCTTGAACTCGTCGATCATCATATCGTCCATCATACTTGACGCACGGGAAACGCCTCTTGGGAGCACCATCTGCTCCATCGCCTCATCGGCCGCCTCCTGCGCCGTAAATCTGGCCTCCTCTGTCGTGCTTGCGGTCACCGCCACCTGATAGATGCCGTCCACGCGGATCAGCGTTACCGGAGAATCCTGATAAACCACCGACGCGATCTCCGAAAGCGGGATCTGCGTGCCATAAGCCGTATTGAGCGTCATGTTGATCAGATCATTCATGCCCTCGTACTCACCCTCGGGATATTCCACCCGCACCTCGTATTCTTCACCGCTTCTCTTGAGGGTGGCCGCTTTCATGCCGCTTAAGGTATTGTACATTTCTCCCGCTACCTGCACCGGCGGAAGTCCGGCTGCCATACTCTTTAAGGGATCGATCATAATCTTCGCCTGCGTGGACGCCTCCGCCAGATTGGAAGAGGTTTGCAGCACGCCCGGGATTCCCTGCAGCATCTCCTGTACTTGTCTTGCCGTCTCTCTCAAGTCATCCAGATCGCGGCCTTCCAGATCAATTTCAATCCCTGTGCTCATCATGCTGGTCATACTTGCCCCGGTGGCGCTGATGCTGATATCCATATTTGTCAGGCCATCCAGCTCCTTGGCGTACCGCTCGATCACCTGTCCCGTTGACAGCTCGCAGTCGTCGGAAAGATACCCGGTCAGTGTCGCCGTATCTCCCGATACACTGAAGGAATAGTGATCTACATTTTCATCTTCCTCCGCCATCTTCTCCAGGAAATTAGTCTGCTCCTCAATCAGCTCCATCTTCGTGCCGGAGCGGAAACTTGCCGTAATGGCAAAGGCTCCCTCATCCATGCTGGGCATCAGCTCCGTATGGATCTGGTTGACCAGCATAAACGCCGCAATCAAAAGAAAAATCGATATCACGACAACCAGCGCTTTTTTCGGCAGAATCTTGCGAAGCACTTTGTCATACCCGGCGTTTATTTTGCGCAGAAGTCTGTTGATCGGCAGGTCCTTTTTCTCCACCGGCTTAAACTTTCTAAAAAGCAGCGGGATAATGGTCATAGCCATAACAAGCGAAGCCAGCATTGCCATAATGATCGTCATGCCAAGCTGGGAAAACAACTGCCCTGACAGACCTTTCATCGTAGCCAGGGGCGCGTATACGACAACCGTGGTGATCGTGGACGCAATGATCGAAGCCGTCACCACGCCGGTACCCTTAAGCGCCGCATCATAGTATTCTCCCGTCTTATCTTTCAGCCGGAAACAGCTCTCCAGCACCACAATCGAACTGTCCACCATCATACCGATGGCGATGACAAGCGCGCCCATGGTCACCACATTGAAGGTAAAACCAAGCATGTTCATACCGATCATCGTTGCAAACAGCGAAATCGGCATGGCACTTCCCACGATCAGGCTGGCTCTGAAATCCCCGAAGAACAGAAACAGCACCAGCATGGAAAGCAGCACGCCAAGCGCCAGCGTACTTCCCACGGAGGAAAGCGCGGAAATAATCATATCGCTGGCATTGTAGATCGTATCGATCACCACCACGTCATTGTCCGCCTGCAGCAGTTCCAGCATCCGCTCTACATCCCTCGTCACATCCACAGTGCCGTAGCTTTTCTTTTTCGTAATGGCGATCGTCACATTATCCTGCCCGTTATAGCGGCTTAAGCTGGAGGCCGCTTTCTGACTCTCACTGACCTGCGCCAGCTCCGAGAGCGGAATCACCTGCCCTCTCGCGGTGGTAATGGGAATGTTCTGTATCTGCACCACCCCGGAGATATCCGCGCTGCTGGATACCGCGATATCCTGAGATCCCTGATTCACACTGCCCACAGGCACCGTAAAATCCATCGCCCCTATGGTCTGGGCGATGCCGCTCATGGTCACCCCGTACTCTCTCATGGCCTGCGAGTTCAGCAATACCCGGATATAGTTTTCTCTGCCGCCATATACCTGAACGTCCGCCACGCCGGAGATCGTCTCCAGCTCTGTCACCATAGTATCGTTCACGTAGCTTAACACATCGCTGTCACCCACAGCCGTTACCGAAATATCCATGGTTTCCATCTGGTCCATGGCCATCTCGATTACCGTAGGCTCCTGCACGTCGTCCGGCATGGACGACTTTGCCGCGTCAAGCGCTGTCTTTAAATCCATATAGGCATCGTCCAGATCTGTCCCGTAGTCGTACTGGAACATGACCATAGACATATTTTCCGCCGACTGTGATGTATAGGTAGATACGCCGCTCTGCTCCGAGCCTGCCGCCTCGATCTCCTTCGTCACAAGCTCCTCCACGCTCTCCGGATCTGCCCCCGGATAAAGCGTATAGACAAGAAGCATCGGCAGTTCCATATCGGGTGTCAGTTCCAGACGGAAACTGGTCACGGAGGAAAGACCGAACACCACCAGAGCCAGAACAACGAGCGCCATCGAAACAGGACGCTTAAGAGCTAATTTTGTCAATCCCATATCGCTGCCTCCTACTCGCCGTCCGCATCTGCGCTGTCCGCCGTCTGTACATCATTCGCATTTTCGCTGTCCGCCGACTCCGTGCCGTCCGTCTCACTCTCCGTCTTCATCCGAACGGACACCTCCGCCCCTTCCCTGAGATTCGCGGACCAGCTTGTGATCAGCGTGTCCTCCGTGGTAAGGCCCGATAGCACCGTGATTGTATCCATATCAAAAATGCCTGTCTCCACATCCTTGCGCTTCGCCGTTCCGTTCTCAGCTACATAAACATAGGGCTGGCTGTCGTCGTAGTACACCGCGTCATAAGGAATCAGCAGGGCGTCCGCCTGACTGTATGTCTCCGCCGTCACCTTCACACTGCTGCCGGTCAGCAGGCTTTCATCCGGCGTACTGACACAGGATTTGATCATAAACAGGCCTGTATTCTGGTCTACCATGCTGCCGATCTCCGTGATCACCGCATCATAAAGTTTGCCGTTCCTGTCCACCTGTATTTTTTGTCCCACCCGGAGCGTGCCGCGGATGCCTTCGCTCACGCCGAAAGTGACTGTCATCGTATTCTTATTGGAAATGACAAAAGCGGGCGACTGCGGGGAAGCAAAATCATGCGCTTTCACGTTCACCGCCTCGATCACACCGTCGATTGGCGCTGTCAGCGTGTACATATCAAGCTGGTACTCCGCGCTGTCGATCCCTACTTTAGCGCCTGCCGCGCCCACTTTGGCGCTGTTCACCTGCGCCGCCGCGGAATCCACGCCAAGAGCCGCCGTCCTTTTACTGATATCCTGCACTGCCTGCGTGTCGATATTGAGCTGCGCCTCCGTCAGATTTTTCACAGTCTCGGTCTGCTCTTTGGTCTTATAAGTATCGGAAAGGGAATCCTCCAGCTTTTCCTTTCCCTCGTCTATGGATTCGATGCCTGCCTTCGCCTGCTCGTAGGCCGCGCTTGTCTGGGAAGCCGCGGATTGGGCCGCCTGTACGGCTTCCTCGTATGGCTTCAGCTTTTCTTTGATCTCCTCCAGAGCCGTTCTCTTCGCCTCCAAATCTGCCTTGGCCGCTGCCAGCGCCGCATCGTCATGCTCTATCTGTCCGGATTCCATCCCTGTAACCAAAGCCAGGGCTGCCTGATACTCCCGCTGTGCCTTCTCATAACCATACGCCGCCGCTGTCGCCTGATATGCCGCCTGCGCCTGCTTCACATATTCGTTCGCCTTGCCTCTCGCCCTGTTCAGGTCATCCCTCTGATCCTTGGCGTCCTCTCTGTCTTCCTCCAACTGGTAAAGCTGTTCGTTGATATCGTCGATCCCGTCATTGATCCCATCAATCTGCATCTGCATCTGATACATGGTCAGATCCTTCTGTCTCTGGGTCTGCTCATTCTGCACATCGAGCTGCGCCACCGCATTGTCATACTGGGCCTGGGCGATTTCATATCCCACCTCGGCCGCCTGCACGCCCGCCGCCGCACTGTTATACTGTGCCTGCGCGCTGGCAAGCTGCAATTCCGCAGCCTCGGTGTCAAGTTTACATAACTCTTGACCCGCCGTCACCGTGTCACCCACGCTGATGTCTGTGCCGAGTACCTCCGCCGTCACCATAGGAATCACATACACCGACTCTTCCGGGCTGACCGTCCCCACAAACTCATTTTTCAGCGTCAATGTCCCCGCCGCAGGCATCTGTGCTTCCACGGGAATCACATCGCTCAAGGTCTCCTCCTCCGGCGCTGTTGTATCTGTACATCCCGCAAGCAGCGTGACGGTACATGCCGCAGCGATCAGAACCGGAACAGCCCTGCGCCCGGATTTTATGTATTGTCTTTTCATCCTGTCTCCTCCGAATCCTTTATCCCAATATCCGTTTTTTAGAATACATCCATTTATCCGTAAAAGTAAAGTACATCATTCCATATTTAAGACTTTTTTTATCTTTCTTAAATATGTTAAAAAAGTACCGGCTCCCTGTTGCTAAGGAACCGGCACTTCTTTTATGCAATTCTGTTTTGCTTCGTCAGCCACCTTGCCAGCATACGCTGAAGCTGGTCAACATCTAAGGGTTTCGACATATGTTCGTTCATGCCGCAGGCTTTCGACTGCTGTATGTCCTCCAGAAAGGCGTTCGCCGTCATCGCCACAATGGGAACCTTTCTGGCATCCTCCCGCTCCATGGCACGCAGCGCCGTTGTCGCCTCATACCCGTTCATCACGGGCATCTGTAAATCCATGAGAATCAGATCATAGTACCATTCTTCGGAAGCAAGCACCATATCTACGGCTTCTTTTCCGTTTTCCGCCGTCTCGATCATGGCGCCCGTCATGGAGAGGATCTCCGTGGCAATTTCTCTGTTCAGGTCATTGTCCTCCACCACAAGAATCCGTTTGTCGGAGTAATCCGCCTTCTCTATCTGCTCAAGCGTGTCTTCCACTGGCTTGACTACTTCTTTCGGAATAAAATTGCGGAATGCCGTTAACAGTCTGGTCTTATCAAACGGTTTCCTGATAAATGCGTTTACGCCTGCCAGCCGCGCTTCCACTTCGATGTCCACCCACTCGTGCGCGGAAACGAGTATCAGCGGAATTTCCACGCCTTCCTGTTTGCGTATCGCCTTCGCCGTATCCATACCGTTCATACCCGGCATATTCACATCCAGCAGAATGGCAAAAACATCTTCCCCTCTCCGCCGTTTTTCCTTCATATATTCTAACGCCTCTTCTCCGGACTGCACCCACTCACCGCGCATCCCCAGATTGCTTAACAGCACATTGGTTGTCTCTCCCGCAAAGGGCGAGTCATCCACCACCAGAACCGTTCTTCCCGCGAGGTCTTCCCTGTTCACCACGCCCGGCACCTGATACTTTAAGGGTACGGTAATGGTCACAATCGTCCCGATCCCCAGCTCACTCTCTATCAGGATATCTCCGCCCATCATCTGGATGATGTTGCGGCTGATGGTCATACCGAGTCCGGTACCCTGAATCTTGCTGGTACGCACGTCATCCGCCCGCTCAAAGGGATCATAAATATGCTCTAAGAACTCCTCTGACATGCCGATGCCATTATCCTTAAATATGAACTCATAACATCCGACATGCTCCTGAGGCGAGGGTTTTTCCGTAATCTCTATGCTGATAGCCCCGCCCTCTTCCGTATATTTGATGGAATTACTTATCACATTTGCAAAAATCTGCTGCAGCCGTCTCGCATCTCCCCGCACATTGGTATTCTGAACGCCATGGGCGCGAAATACGATCTTCTGCTTCTTTTCCCGCGCGGCGTCGGAAAGCATATTTACCATGCTGTCTATAATATTCAGAAGGTTAAACTCCTCCTCGTTTAAAGTCAGCGCACCCGACTCAATCCTGCTCATATCGAGCACCTCGTTTATGAGTGAGAGCAGGTGTTTGCTCGCGGCGGAAACCTTCGCAAGGCATTCTTCCACCCCGTCAGGATCATGAAGCTTGGTGCCTGCGATAGCCGTCATACCGATAATCGCGTTCATGGGTGTCCTGATATCATGGGACATCTTAGAGAGGAAGTCCATCTTGGCACAGTTTGCCCGATCCGCCGCCTCGTAAGCGTCTAACAGCGCTTTCTTCGTCTCCCTGTCCTTTGCACGGATGTCCGTGATATCCTTGGCATTGTTGAGGGCCCGTATATCGCCGCTGATGTCGTCCTTCGTGAGCAGAATGGTGTGTCTTAAGACCACGGGCTGTTCGTCTGCCCCGGAAGTCTCAATTTCCATGATCAGCTCGTTTTCTCCCCGCTCATAGGCTTCTAACAGATGCCTCGTGTTTATGGTCTGCACAAAGACTTCCCTGTCCTCCGGGAATACCCGTTCCTTCCCCCAGCGCAGGAAAAAGTCGTCCGCGTTGCATGGCACCTGCATGCCCATTCTGGCTAACACCGGCTCCATTTCCCCGTTTACAAGCTCATAGAACTCTTCCTCTATCAAATTCTTCGTCACATTTACATTGAACACCAAAACCGCCTCGGAGACGATCGCCTGCCGGTACTGTTCTTCCACACTCAGTGCACGGCGCAGCTTCTGGTTCGACTCCCGGATCTTCGCATTCGCCTCTTCCAGTTCCTTTTTGGCCTGAAACAGTTCCGCGTTTTTCCGCAACATCTGGTCTGTCATCTCTGTCTCTTTGGCCTTTTCTTCCGTGATATTTTTTACATACCACATCAATCTGGCATTTTCTTCACTGAAATTTTCCACCGGTACCAGATCGGTCCGCACCCATTTCCACTCGCCCTCCACCAGACGCAGATAGCTGAAATGAATGGGGGAAGCGTCATCCAGAAATACTCTTTTCAGGTTTTCCGCCGACATAACATTGGTAAAGCTGCTCCGGTCCTTTTCCTCCACATGGTTCTGCGCGCAGGAAGCGACGGTCATTCTGTAGTCACCGTTTAACCGCTCCACCTCCTGCGCTTCGCTCTCCACAAATTTCAGATCCACAACGGTGTTCTTGTTCAGATTCACCTCACTGATTCTGAAATAGCTGTCCCGCAGCATTCGAAACGCCTCATTGGACAACTGGCTGTCCCTGCGCTCCTCATCAATCAGCCTGACCGCACTGATCCAGATTCTTCTGCCATCGTCCGCAACGGACTCCGTCCGGATCTCACGTACCCACACCGGCTCACCCCTGCCATTTACAATGCGGTATTCCCTGTTTTCCTCCTCCCCGGGAAGAAAAATCTCCGTGAATATTTTCTGATCCGGCTTATAGACGGCCTGCAGAAAGCTGCCGCCTGTTTTTTCCATGAACGTTTCAAAGGTCATTCCTATATTGTTGAGTGCAAAAGAGCTGATAAAACAGACCGGATATCCCTCCTCGTAAAATCCGCCGACCACACCGACCGCCACATTTTTACCGAGCAGCTCTATAATTCTGTCCTGATTTTCATCAGAAAGACTCTGTTCCCCCGCAGTAAGAAATAATTCCTCCTTATAAAACCAGCGCTTAGACATTTCCAACCTCCCAATGACTTTATTCGACATTCCGGACTTGACGTCCTGCCCTGCTGTCACTTTATTCCACCTCAAATTTGTATCCCATACCCCAGATCGTTTTGATCAGCTCGCCCTTCTCTCCCATCTTGCTTCGCAGTTTTTTCACATGGGTATCAATCGTTCTCGCATCGCCAAAATAATCGTAATTCCATACACTGTTTAAAATCTTTTCCCGGGAAAGGGCAATCCCCTTATTTTCCATAAAATAAGCGAGCAGTTCAAACTCCTTGTAGCTTAGATCAATCGAACTTCCGTCCACCGTCACGCTGTGCGCCTGCTTGTCAAGACGGATGCCGCCCGCCTCCACAATCATCTCCGCAGCAGCCTGACCGGTTCTTCGAAGGATCGCCTCCACCCGCGCCACAAGAATTTTCGGACTGAAGGGTTTGGAAATATATTCATCCACTCCAAGCTCAAAACCCAAAAGCTCATCCCGTTCGTCAGACTTGGCCGTGAGCATGATAATAGGAACCTTGGAGTACGCGCGAATTTCCCGGCAGACCTGCCAGCCGTCCATCTTTGGCATCATCACGTCCAAGATCACCAGATCCATATCATTTTTCTGAAAAAAGAGGTCAAGCGCCTCCTCTCCGTCAGCCGCCTCCACAACCTCATAATTATTTTTCACCAGAAAATCCCGAACCAGCTTACGCATCCTGCTCTCATCAT
>CARUOB010000072.1 GCA_949076555.1 uncultured Lachnospiraceae bacterium
CCCTGATACTCACATTCGCATATTACTCACAAATATTTCCTTCTATAATTATATAAGTGCATAAATAATATAGAGGCAATTTCAAAACAATATTATAAAGTATTATGCTATGTATTGCAAACAAAATTTATGGCACACCCCATAAACACCCCACAAACTGCCGTTCATGATATCTATTTGGCATGTTGGATACATTTTTATGGAAAATTAAGAAAACTTTATGGAAATCTTATTTTGACTTTTCCATCCTATCTGCTATGATGTAACTTATGAAAACGAAAAAAACACTGATTAACATTTGGAAAAATTACAGACATGCACTGCCGCTCATCCTTTACGGGATCGTTTATATCCAGTGGTTTGCCTATCTGGAAAAGACGATAACCGTAAACAGCCGTTACCGGCTGATTCATTTCAGGCCGGATGACCTCATTCCGTTCTGCGAGGTATTTGTCATCCCCTACCTGTTATGGTTCGCCTATGTGGCGGCGGTGATCGTTTATTTCTTCTTCCGGGATAAGGACGATTATTTCCGGGCATGCACCTTCCTGTTTACAGGAATGACCGTTTTTCTGGTCATCAGCACGCTCTGGCCAAACGGGCACGATCTTCGTCCCGTCGTCATGCCAAGGGATAACATCTGTACGAGACTGGTATCTTCGCTTTACCGTACGGATACACCAACGAACCTCTGGCCCAGCATTCATGTATATAACTCTCTCGGCTGTCACATTGCCGTTATGAAGAGCGCGAGTCTTCAAAAGAAAAAGGGAATCCGGGCCTGCTCGTTTGTTTTATGTGTCTCGATTGTTTTATCGACCATGTTTATCAAACAGCATTCCGTCTTCGACGTGACCACCGCATTTATCATGGCCGCCGTAATGTACGGTATCGTATACCGCTCCGACGTGCTCATCCATTTGTATCGCGGCCTGTCGCGCAAGCGGAAACGCAAGCCGGGTACGCTTGTATAACAATCGCCGCCAGTCTACAAGGATTCAGAGAAAAACAGAGGGCGCCGCAAGATCATCAAATCAGATGATGGAGCGATGCCCTCTTTTATGTGTCATCAGTTGAATCTGAAAAACCGCCTGCAGATCTTATATCCTTCCACGGATATCTTCCGTCCGCCCTTTCCGGGCAGATTCATGGAATTGCCGAGCACGCCGTAGCGCAGTCTCATATACAGACCGAGATCTTTTTGTCTGATGTACTTCCAAAGCTCCGTCTTCTTCTCCAGATTTTCCTCCGTACCGGAGCGGATCAACATAATTGAGGAAATCACAGTAATAATTTCCAGATAATTAATCATATATCTTTTCAGCTTGCCTTTCCCGTAGATTTTCGACCTCATATCCACGAGATAATCGATCATGATCTTATTGACCTTAATCTGCTGGTCTATTCTGCCGATCATCACTTCCTCGTTGACCGACTGCCCCTCCCTGCCTATATAATAACGATAAAAATTCACATCGAGATAATACATATTTTTCACGAAAGGCAGCGGCTCGAACACAAAAATATTATCTACGTAAAAGGTGTTCTCCGGCAGCTCCAACCCGCATTCGCGAAGGAGCTTCGTCCGAAAAATCACAGAATGCATGAGAATATACTGTCCTTTGTGAAAATGCTTCACGTCATTCCAGCCAAAAATTCTGTCCTGCGGAAGCGCGTGGCGGTATTTCATCACCTTATGCTTTTTTTCGCCCTCCTTTTCATAGACGAAATTGCTAATCAGCATATCAAGGGTGGTATCCCCCGCGACGATATCCCGCAGCACCTCAAGAATCTTCAGGTAAGCGCTCTCCTTCACCCAGTCGTCGCTGTCCACCACTTTATAGAAAAGGCCGGACGCACAGGCAAGCCCTGTGTTCACGGCAGAGCCGTGCCCGCCGTTTTTCTTATGGATCGCCTTTACGATAGAGGGGTACATCCTCTCGTAAGCATCCGCGATCTCTCCCGTTCCGTCAGTGGAACCGTCATCCACAATCAGTATCTCCACATCCTCACCACCGGGTAATAGCGATTCGATGCACTTTTTCAAATAGTTTTCCGAGTTGTAACAAGGTATTGCGACTGATAATAGTTTCATGCCAAAATATCCATGCCTTTCTCATTCTAATTCCGTAAGGCGTTTTCCGCCGAACAGTCTTTGTCTATTCTAGCATATAATTCCCCATATATTGTTACGAAAATCTTATAAATTCCTTATTTTTAACACGCCGGTCTCCTGCTTCATAATGACCGTTTTTCCTTCCCCTGTCTCATCTCCACCTGCTGGGCGTAAGCCGCAAATGCTGACGGAATCGGATAATCTGTCCGCGTCTGCTCCGGCTCCACAAAGACGAAACCCGCTGGCTCCTGTCCTAACCCCTTCGCCGCAAGCTCATCCACCCGGATCAGATACCCTGTCATATGCCATTCTTTATGGGTGAACACATGCTTCGCAGGCGGAAGTTTCCGGATTCGGATAGGCAGAAATCCGATCTCTTTGAGATATGCGGATACCCCCGCCTCCTCACAGTGTCCCTCCAGAGACGGAAATTCATACATGCCCGCCAAAAGTCCTTTCCCCGGCCTCTTTCGAAGCGCCACCCGCTCCGCATCCTGTATCACCAGAATTGTCTTTTCCTCAATGGTTCTCGGTTTCTTTTTCGCTTTCTTCGGAAACGCCGCTGTCAGTCCCTTGGCCCTCGCAAGGCACAGCTCCTTCCACGGGCATTCCCCGCACTTCGGCGCGCCGTTCGGGATGCACACCATGGCGCCAAGCTCCATGAGCGCCTGATTGAAGTCTCCGGGACGGTCTTTTGGCATCACGTCAAGCAGTTCGTCCTCCACGGATTTCTTCACCTTCGCGCTTAGAATATCCCGCTCATCGGCCCGCAACCTTGAAAGAATCCGCAGTACATTGCCGTCCACGGCGGGACGCGCACGCCCAAACGCGATGGATGAGACAGCTCCCGCCGTATAGCTGCCGATGCCGGGCAGGGCTTCTATCTTTTCGTAGTCGTCCGGCATCTCACCGCCATATTCCGAGACTAGAATCTCCGCGGCTTTTTTCAGATTTCTGGCCCGGTTATAATATCCAAGCCCTTCCCACAGTTTGAGCAGTCTCTCCTCCTCCACTGCCGCCAGACTTGCAATATCTGGAAGCGCTTTCAAAAAGCGGTCGTAGTAGGGTTTCACCGCCTCCACTCTGGTC
This sequence comes from uncultured Lachnospiraceae bacterium, assembly GCA_949076555.1. GTDB lineage: Bacteria > Bacillota > Clostridia > Lachnospirales > Lachnospiraceae > UBA3282. Next base: position 3,206 of record CARUOB010000072.1, read on the forward strand.
TGCTGCAGCATGATCTCCGAAAGCCACACATGGTAGGGTGTCGGCTCCTCCCGCCACGGCAGGATGCGCCTGCCAGCGTCATACCACATAAGCAAAGGCTTGGCGATTCTGTCCAGACTGTCCAGATAAACAGGCAGCGGCGTATCCAGCTCCATGCTGTCCTCTCTCACCAGACAATCGTAGGCAAGCAGCCGCACGCCCTCTTTTCTCGCCCTCTTAAGCGCCTCTCCAAACGCCGGCTGGGTGCCCCAATTCGGCTCCACGAAGCAAACGCCTTTCATCTGGATCACAAACAGAAGATACGCCTCATACCCCTGCCTGCACGCTTCCATCAACTCCTCCACATGCTTAACCGCACGCTCGGAGGGCGCGTCGGGAAACGCCGCCACACCTTCCCGCTCCAGAGTCACGCCCTTTACTTCGATATAAGCCTTCCTCCCGGATTCGCTTTCCACATAGAAATCAAACCGGGAACTGCCAAAAGTCTTCTCCGGCCGAACCAGACTGACGTCCCTGTAAAGTCCGCCCGCTCGCAGCCACTCTCCTGCCGCCTTATTCGGCGCATTGGAGTCCATATTGACCAGACGCCCGTCCTTCTCCACCGCCACCAGATCGTATGCGGTGGCGCGTGACGTATTCCCGCTCTTCTCCAGATATACTCTGGCACGATCCGTCAGAAGCTCTCTGCATCTGCCTGTATTTTTTACATGCACCTTGGTTCGCACACCCATCAGATCCACATAGGCGATAAACCGGTTGGGCCGCTCTATAAATTCAGCGGAAACAATCTCTGTATACTTCATCTTCTGCTATTCCTTAAACGCTGCCGTTCGCAGCCGTGCCGTCAGTGCCTTTTAACTGCTGTCCTTCGCCTCTATCTCCCCGGCGGCTTCTCTGTTTTTATAGGGAACCCGGGCAGAGGGCACCACTTCGGAGGCAGGAAGCGTGTGCGCGGACTGGTCGTCAAAGAAAATATGCGCGCCAAACGCATGCAGCACATCCTTCTTCCTGATTCCTCCCAGAAAGAACACCTCGTCGATGCGCACATCCCACGCCCGCAACGTGCGGATCACGCGCTCGTGCGCCGGTGCACACCTCGTAGTGACAAGTGCGGTTCTGATCGGGCTTTCTTCCTCCGGGTAATTGTTTTGAAGTTCCGACAATGTTTTCAAAAATTTGGCAAAAGGTCCGGCCTGCAAAGGGTTATCCGCATTCCGTCTCTCGTTTTCCTCAAACGCCTCAAGGCCCTTCTCCTGAAAAATTCTCTCAGACTCATCCGAAAACAGCACCGCGTCGCCATCGAAGGCCACTCTGATCTGTCTGATCCTGTGATCGCAGTCGTAGGTCGAAATTCCTTCCGTACAGATGATGCCCGCCGCAATATTCGAGTCGATGGCACGCTCTACATCTTCCTCCCATGCCGACAAAAAGAGATCTGTCTTAAACGCCGTCAGATACGGGGCAAGCGAGGCGCCGCCAGACAATACTGCCCGGCTAATGCGCAGACCGTAATGCTTGATCGCCTGAAAGACCCGCAGCGATGTGTCCGGGCTGTTTCTGGACATGATGATCACTTCCACACGCCCTTCCATCCCCGGCAGCTCATTCAGATGCAAAAGCGCCCGCACCAGCGGGAAGCCCGGCCCCGGGCGCAGCAGTTCATCCTCATGCTCCACCTGATAGCGGCCATACGCCTCCATGCCCTCTTCCTCAAATATTTTGGTTTCAAATGTGAGATCAAACAAAGTTCTTGACGAAACGCCCACTACAAGTTTGTTTTCCAGTTCGTAAGCCATAAAGCACCCCCATCCGTGATCTCTCCGGCGGGGGCGACGGTCCTGGAGAAAACCGCCTATCTCAATCTATTGCACTCAAATTTTTCAAAAGTGCGCAGGCAGTTCCTAAGCTCCATATACCGGTCTTCCAGATCTCCCTCCTTGATCTCCAGATCGGACGCCACCGCCATGGTGTTAATCATGCCGTCCGTGATCCGGTTGTGGAGGGAATCCAGAATAGAAAGTTTCTGCTCATAGGAATCCGCGTCGAGAAACGCCAACACCAGAGGATCTATATTCAGTTGCTCTTCCTCCGGCTCTGTCTTCGCCGGAACAGTTTCAGATTTAACGGTTTTAGTGACATAATCCGCATTCCATGTCCCTTCCGCCATGTCTTTAGATAAAGCGGAAGGCTCCCTGTCCACGGAAATTTCCGGTAAACCGAAAGTCTCCTCTATCCTAGGACTGTCCGGTAAAGCCGACAGCTCCTCATCCTCCATATCCTGCAGAAGTTCAAACCGGTATCTCTGCTTGACATCGGGATATTTCTCCCTGTCTACCTCCTCCATAAACATGGACAGAGGCCGCACATATATCTCAAAGGTGCCGTACATCGCCTGATAAACCACCATCGGCTCCCTCGTCTCACTGTGCTTCGCAAGGCAGCGGATCTGGTATAAATTGCCCTTAAAATGCCTGTACATTTCTTGCGGTCTGGGATTATGTCTCATAGGAATCTCCTTTTTGCGTAATTTTTCTCTACTAGTATAATCCCAAAATATTAAAATGTCTATCCGCGGAGCAGGCTCAGCAGCCTGCTCCCAAAGAATTGCTTCGCAATTCTTTCCTAATTGGTTTTCACTGTGGCTCTTTTCTTTCTCCCACAGTGCAGACTCGGCAGTCTGCGCCCAATGAATTAGTAGCTCAGAACATTTGTTCCTTTATTTGATTATAGAACAAACGTTCTCACCTGTCAACCTGATGCGGTGACAATTTCGGCGTTTTTTATGTGTATACAATGGCAAGCGCCTCCACCTCACCGCAAAACGCCTCACAGTACAGCGCCTCGGTCAGTCTCTCCTTCTCGTCCTCGCCAAGGCTTCCGATCATTCTGTGGTGAATCTCCACGCGGTAGCTTCTCGCACCGCCGTTTTCTCTCGTCCACGTCACCGTCACGCCGCTGTTTCGATACCCGCGCTCCTCCAGAATCCCTCTCGTCCGCTCCGTGAAAGCATCCTCGAACAGCGCATATCGCTCGTTCTCCCGCGTGCAGTCATTCCGCTCCTTGCTCATCACCGTGCCGCCCACACTGAGAGCGGCAGCCAGAACCAAAAACGCCGTGATCATGCCTAAACCCCTGTTCATCTGTCACACCCCCTTGTTGTGACCACTATAGCATTTTATAAGTCCTATAAACGGGACACGAAACCCCCGGAGAGTAAATTTATTGTTTTCCTCTCCGGGGGGCTTCTAAAACTCTTTCGTTATGTTTCTTTCCGTTCTTTTCTTACGTCTTACGGCTCCTTTTTTCCGCTCCTTTCTTACGCCTTACGGCTCCTTTTTTTCGCTCTTTTGCTCCTCCTTCCGCTTCTTTCTGTGATACAGCCAGATCAAAAGGATCACCGCCAATATAATCAGAACCAGCCAGATAAAGTAACAGATCCCCAAAAATGTCGGACAGATATGACAGAGTCCGCACTTTCCGGCCCTTGCAAAACCGCATATGTTTTCCGGCGTCTCTCTTCCCTGCGCGGGCGTCTGCACCTGTGGCGCGTCGTTGCCGGATACCGTATCCGGCCCGGTCTTTTCCTGTGTCGCTTCGTTTTCTTCTTCCATACCGTCCGGCTGCTTCGTTTTCTCCGAAGCGCCCGGAGCTGTCCCCGGTTTCGGCGTCTGCGTCTCTATCGGCACCATCGACGATTCTTCCGTGTCTGACGGTCCTATAGACATGCCGTCCGCGGCGTTGCCTGCCCTGTCTTTGCATCCCGCGATTTTCCTGTCTTTCCTGCTTCCTCCTGCGGTGTCTGTGCCGCCTCTGCCGCTGTGGAACTGTCCTTAGCGGGCGTCATGGTATACTCGATGCGCTCCACGCCGCTGCCCTCTTCCAAAACGGGCACATGGACAATCAGGCTCTTCTTTCCGATCAGGTAAGCGCCAGAAGCCACGTCAGAAGACGGCGTCCGGTCTGTCCGCTCATCCGCCCTGTATACCGCCGCTGTACAGACTGCTGCCCGCTCCCGCTGTGATGGAACCGGTTATTATGGTCGTTTTCTCTCCTGTTTTTATGCATAACAAAATTCACTCCTTCTATGTAATATGTATCACCCTGCTGCCGTCCGCGCGTCTCAAACACGCGCCCGCTTATATAGGGTCATCATATGATAGAAAGAGTGAATTTGAAATACGTTTGGTACAGATTGTCGTTTTTTGGGTATCGTTTGTAAATTCAGTTTACATAACTAGATACAACAAAACGGCGCTTCCCTATTCCTCCACAGGCTGAAATCTCTTGAATACCTTTTCCTCACTGCAGACATGCTTGGAACCGTCCAGCTCCGTTATGATGTAATCCCCCTCCGCAATAAACGTCTTGCCTCTCTTATGCAGGATGTAGGGACATACGATCGCACCGTTTTCCTTCTTGATCTGCACGAGGGAATCCGTGACAAACCAGCCTCTTGTCACCACGTCAGTCCACAGCTCCACGCCGTCCTCCATGCCTTTTCCCACCTCATATTTTTTAACATCGACCTCAAGGGCCACTCGCAGACATTTCATAATATCACTTCCTCCTTTCGTCTGTCGCCGGAGTCCCGGCCTGTTTATACACCGCCAAAGATTTACGCCAACGCTTCCCTGAGGGCCTTTAACAGCTCCTCATAAGTCTCGTAAGCGGGAATCTCCGGATAGTCCTTTTTGATCTGCTCCGTACTTCTAAATAAAAATCCTGCTTTTCCCGCCTGAATCATCGCCAGATCATTATGACTGTCCCCGGCCGCAATCGTCTCATAGCCGATGGACTGCAGCGCCTTCACCGTGGTAAGTTTGGAGTCTTTGACACGCATCTTATACCCGGTGATCGCACCGTCAGGCGCCACCTCAAGGGAATTGCAAAAAATCGTCGGCCACCCCAGCTTCTCCATCAGCGGCCCCGCAAACTGAGTGAAGGTATCGCTGATAATGATAACCTGCGTCATCCGCTTCAGCTCGTCTAAAAACGCCTTCGCGCCGGGCAGCGGATCTATCTTCGAGATCGTCTCCTGAATCTCCTTAAGCCCCAGCCCATGTTCCCGCAAAATACCAAGCCGCCAGTTCATCAGCTTGTCATAGTCAGGCTCGTCCCTGGTCGTTCTGGTAAGCTCCGAAATACCGCTCTCCTTCGCAAACGCAATCCAGATCTCCGGCACCAGCACACCCTCCAGATCCAGACAAACAATATGCATACCCATGTAATGCCTCCAATTAATCTCATATAAGTAAATGACGCGAAACGGTCATTCCTGCCACTATTGTACTGTAAAGATACCCCTGCGCGCAACCAGAAGTTTTTCGCCAGCCCGTTCCAGCGCTTTCGCATATCGCTGCGGCTGTGTGATCTGGTTTACCTGCGGCGCGCAGCTTACGCCTTCGCCGCCTGCATACTCTCCCGCACGATCAGAAGTTCCACGCTCATCACGTCGTTCATCCGGCCCGTCTTGACTGCCTCTTCCGTCTCCACGCAGTCTGTCAGCGCCCGCCTTAACTCCTCCTCCTTAAACTTCGCCGCCTGACTGACATATTTTCCGGCGATAAAGCCCTTAAGCCCCACTTTCTCACCGATGCCGCGGGTATCATACCCCTTGTTCTTCAACTCCTTCACCTGCAAAAGCAGGTTGAACTGTCTGGCGATCAAAAACAGAATCCGCATGGGCGGCTCCTTCAATGTCAGCAGATCATAGTAAAGCTCCATGGCCCGTCTCTGCCTCTTATCCGCAACGGCCTCCACCATGTCAAAGATGCGGCTGCCGATCTGTCTGACGCAGACCGCCTCGATGTCCTGCGCCGTGATCACATCCCGCTCCAGCGCGTAACAGACAAGTTTCTCCACCTCGCCCCGGATGTTTTCCATATCCGTTCCCGTCTTTTCCAGAAAAAAGTCAAGATCCCGCTGGGTAATCCGCTTGCCGTCCTTCATAAGAAGCTCCGCCACCCAGCGTTTCAGCACACTCTCGTCCGGCGTTTTGCACTCGATCACACGTCCCTTTGCCGCAGCCGCCTTGTAGAGTTTACTCCGCTTATCGACCTCCGCCTCCACGAACAGGAAATAAGCGCTGGGCGCAGGGTCCGCCAGATACGCCGCAAGGTCTTCTCCGCCTTTCTTGAAAAACCCGCTGTTCTCTATGACAAGAACCCGTCTCTCGGCAAGAAAAGGCATGGTCTGCGCCAGATCGACCACCTCCCCCGGCACGATGCCTTTCCCCTCGAAACAGTTCAGGTTCATAAGATCCCCATCCCCTATCAGGGCCTTCTTCACCCTGTCCCTGTACTGTCTGCGCAGATAGGCTTCCTCCCCGCACAAAAGATATACCTGTTTTAAGTTTCCTTCCCTGATTTCTTCGTTTAACTTTTTCATAAATTACCACATTACCAAAACCCGATCACTGGTTTTTCCGTTTTCTTTCATTTCGAAACATCACAAATACAGACTGCACTTGTTCCGTTTGCCGCACTAAGCCGCTTATGAGAAAATTTATGCGGCTTTATATTCAGTATAGCCACTCGTCCTCCAAAAAGCAACCTGAGCCGTGAGTCTAAAACCGATGGCCGCCTCCGCCGCCGCTGCTTCCTCCGCTGCTGCTGCCGCCTCCACTGCTGCCGCTACTGCCGCTGCTGCTCCCACCGCTGCCGCTGCTGGTCGGATTATATGTGCGGGTCTCCCGGACGAAGAACGCCTGCGGCTCCGTATAGCGGAAATAGTTCCCCGCATTCCCCAAGAGTTCTCCTCTGCCCGGTTTCTTTATTCTGGTAAAGATAAACACCAGACCATAATTTAGAAGCAGGGCAAGAATCACCGCAAGCAGGGCGTTGCTGATATATTTCATGGGCTGGGCAATTCTGTTTCCCTCAAGAAGCGTAAGCGCCTGTCCGAACGCCTGCGCCGCGCACTCGTAATAGTCGCCGTCTGAGGCATAGCGGTACACATTGTCCGTGATCGTATTTGCGTAAGACTTGGTGATCACCTCATAAACCGCCCCGTCACAGTGAATCCATATCATGCGGTTGTCCATATCAATCAGAAGAAGCATGCCGCTGTCCGTGCCGATCTTTTCCCTGTAATACTCCCCCGCGTAGGACGCCGTGTCCCAGACGCCGCTGTCCGCCGACTTAAAACTTACATTTCCGTAGGCCGTAATGTCCGCCATCAGCGACGCAAGTTCCCGTTTCTCTTCCTCCGCAAGAAGCTGTGCGTCGTCCTGTAGGAACACACGGTAACCCGTATCGGAATTTATGTAAACCTCTTCGCCGTCTCCAGTGCTTTCCATTGAATTTATGTAAACCGAATCAGTCTCTCCGACGTCTTCTTCCTGATTTATGTAAACTCTCTCGTCATCGTCGACGTATTCTGATTCATTTATGTAAACCCAATTATCCAAATCGGCTTCTTCGACGGTTTCCGCATCTGTCTCCGCCTCTTCCGACGCAAACCAATCCAATGCTTGGCCCCCCTCCCGGATCTGCCGTTTTGCTCTCATCAATCCCCATGTAAAGAGAAGTACTGCCATGATGACGACTGTGACACAGACTACAATCAATGTCCTTATCTTTTTATCCTCATGCATTCTCATCCCCTCCCCGTCTGTTAAACTGCGGCAGCTTTCTCGTCGTCAGCAGATTATGCCTTCCTATGATGTCAAGTATCGTCCAGATCACGGCCGCCATGGAGACCGCAGCCCCGCCGTAATAGTAAAGATCGGAAACGGGATTCCACAACATAATCACAAAGGCAAAAAGTATCGCCGCGGCAGGCTTTTTTAGCGCCGGAAGTATTTCCCTGGCCGCGCCCTTTTGCACGGGCTTCTGCCATCTCTTCCAAGTCACAACGCGTATCAGGGCAAGGCTGGACAGAAGAGCCGCAAGAATCACAAACCCGCTGTCGCTGCGCAGAGCCGCAATGCATACGACAACCGGCATGAAAATGGTAAACATCACGCCGCCAAGTACCATCTGCAGCATCTTTATCTCACCGGCGGACAAACCAAGGATTCTACTCTCTTCGATCCGCTCATGCTGTCCAAAAGACCGATACCCCTTATCCTTTTCCATAAGCTCCCTCTCCCTGATCCGGGCCATCTGAAAACCGGATATCACCGCACAGACAAGTGAAAGAAACGCCGCCAGAAACAGGGAAACGCCCGGCGTGATGGTAAAACGCAGATTCAGCAGGATAAACAAGGGAATCGATAGAAGCAGAGACCCCGCCACATACTTCTTCCTGTCCACCGGCAGATCTGCCGCGGCCCGCCCCGTCTGTCCGTTGACCACGGCGTAAGCCACCCTGTCGCCCTTCCTGTAGGAGAGAAACCAGACGGGAAGCATGGCAAGCTCCGCCGAGGTGCACGACGGGCGCAGCGCGTTTTTCAGAGCATCCCTATTGCCGCCATCCTTCACATGATATCTGGCGCATGTCCGGTTCTTCGAAAACCGCTCAAACCCTTCCTGCGTTACCAGCTCACCGGCATCCTGCCTGTACACGCTGCTGTCCACATCGTTGGCGTCCGCATAGAAGCCGCTTAAGAAGGCCGGGGTAAACGGTTTGCCCTCCTCCATTTGAAAGGGCGCGATGGCGCTGCTCAGCTCATCGGAAAAGGCCGCCGCCGCGTCATAGGCAATCCCGCTGTAAGACGCATCCACCTCGCTGACGATATCATAATGTTTTGTGACCAGATAATCCCCCTTTTGACGGGTCTCGCTTCCCCGAAAGGAAATTTTTCCCTTTTTCTCAAAGGAATAGATCCAGTATGGCATATAAATCCCGCGGAACTTTTCGATGTACGCCTCATCCTTCAATTCCTTCGGCGCAAAGATGGCCCGCTTCAGCATTCCGGCATAGGAAGCCTTGCAGTCCTCCTTGGTTTTGGAAAAGGGAATGATGCGGACGGGCCGCCACCCTTTGCCGACCCGGCTTTCCAGAACGGCCGGAGAGCCGCAGAAGCAGCAGAACGTGGCGGCCGTGGTGTCTTCGCTCAAAAGCTGTGCCCCGCACTGGGAGCAGGCAAAAACCGTGGCCTCATATTCTCCCCGCTCCAGAGCCTCCTGCTCCTCATGCAAACTGTAAGGATCTGCGGTTGTACCGCAGTAGCTACAAAGCATCTGCCGCGCGGCTATGTCATATTTCAGATGGCTGCCGCAGTTTGGACATTCGTACATAAGTATTCTCCTTTTACACATTTTCATCACCTGATTTTTCATACACAGTATACGGTATCCCACTTCATTTCGCAATCGTCCATTTGACCCGCCTCTATTGGATAGTTGGAATAGGTGACTTAGAAAATATCCATTATTCAAGGGTTTCCAGTGCCCCTATGAATTTGTAATGGATAGTAAGTCGTTGAATTTTCTGCCCGTCTATCTCTACGGGTTCAGAAACAAGAATTTTTTCTATAAGTTGATTGATTATCTTGAAATTGAGTTCCGTTATTCCTGCATAACCGCTTATCTGC
>CARUOB010000073.1 GCA_949076555.1 uncultured Lachnospiraceae bacterium
ATCCACATGGCCCCCTTCAAAGTGGAAATAAACTTTTCACTTCAGGAATAAACAAATTTACATATTAAAAGTTTCGTGGTATTGACATATTTGCAAGGCTTGCGTATAATAATAACGATAGGTAGGAAACTACCTTAAAAGTAGTCCGCTCCCGGTTATGCGGATAATAAATAGACCGTGAAAACGTGGTTCGCTCCCGGTCATGCGAATAATAAATAGACCGTGAAAAAGTTTTTTAAGCCTCTTGCCCTAAAAGGCAGGGGGCTTAAATTGTACAGGGAGAAAAGCCGCTTATGGAAATTGTGACGGGAAGCCTGTATTTTGTGTCAAATGATTTTTTCGCAAAGATACAAGACCCCTATCTGAAAGCCAATTATGAGGACACGAAGCGTCCGCATTACTTTGCGTTCAGAGACAATAGAACGGGGTTGTATTGGTTAGTGCCATGCAGTTCAAAAATAGAAAAATTTGAACGTCTGGTAATGAAAAAGCAGGAGCAGCACAAGCCTACAGACACAATTAAGATTGTGAAAATCTTTGACCGTAAAACGGTGCTTCTTTTTCAAGATATGTTTCCTGTGATCGCAAGATATATAGATGGTCAATATATCAAAGGCGGTCGGCCTGTAAGGATTGCAGATCCAAAACTGGTACAGGAATTGGAGAAGAACGCAAAGAAAATAATCAATCTGCTATATAGAGGGGTACGCTTTACGCCAACGCAGCCGGATATCATCAAAATTGAGAAAATCATGTTAGAGGAATTGCAGGGTACAGAAGAAATACCTGAATGTTTTTCTGCTGAAATTACCGGAGCAGGCGCATCATAAATATAATTTTACTTTTCGGATGAAATGGTATATACTTAGTAGCAAATGCGGCGACGCATGGACGGCGGCGGATATCACAGAAAGAAACGCCGGCCGGGAATACAGGATAAAGGTGGTACAGTAAAATGGCATTATTACAACAATGGCACGATATGGCGTATTCGGAGACAGCGAACAAGGGAGATCTGCAAAGGCTCTGGTCGGAATATTTCCAGAAAGAAAAAGAAATCTATGCACAGCTTTTAAAGACTCCGGATGAGACAGTAAATGGCACGGTCAAGGAGCTGGCGGACAAATACGAAGTAGATCTGATGACCATGACAGGCTTTCTGGACGGCATCAACGACAGCTTAAAGAAGGCGAACCCCATCGACGAGATGGAGGAGGACACAGAGGTAAATCTTGGTTTTGAAAAGGAACTGCTCTACAAGAATATGGTTGGAGCCGGTGCGGACTGGCTTTACAATCTGGAGGAGTGGAACGAGATCTTCGATGAGGATAAGAGAAAGGATCTCTACAGGGAGCAGAAAGAATCCACGACCGTCCATAAGGATAAAAAGATTTATCCCAACGATCCCTGTCCGTGCGGCAGCGGCAAGAAGTATAAGAAGTGCTGCGGTAAGAACGCGTAGGTTGGATGTTATGTAAACTTACCTCGGGGAAATTTACTGGCAAAATGTAACAGTTCAGCCTTGCACTATTCCGCGAGTAAAATCGCTCTTTATGCGATTTTGCGAGTTGTGCAAGCGCCAAAATGCAGGAAGGTAAATTTTGCACTTTACTTTTTGAATAGTCTGGCATAGAATAGGGGTATCATAAATAAAAGAACACGTTGACGAGACGAGTAGGATGTGGAAAGCAGCAGAGAGAAGCGCCCTGTGCTGAAAGCGCTTTTGCGGGAAACATTTGAAAACCAGCTCTGAGTGGCCTTAATACGGCCCGCTGACTTGCGTTACAGTCGAATGAGAGGTTTCGTGCCGCGAAAGGCGCACGGAGCAAGCGAGGTGGAACCGCGTAAACATACGTCCTCTGCACAGTCTGTTTGACAGTGCAGGGGACTCTTTGTTTTAAGGAGGAAACAGTTTTTTCAAACAACAGGAAAAGGCAAAGACAAGATATATCTATATTAGGGAAAGGATGATGGAAACATGAAAATTACTTTGAAAGACGGTTCATTTAAAGAGTATGCACAGGCTATGAGTATCTACGACATTGCGCTGGACATTTCTGAAGGGCTTGCTCGCGCGGCCTGCGCCGGGGAAGTGGACGGAAGGGTGGAAGATCTGCGCACCGTGATTGACCGGGACTGCAGCTTAAATATTCTTACGGCCAACGATCCGGAGGGACTTAAGGTAGTCAGACACACGGCATCCCATGTGCTGGCGGAGGCGGTGAAGCGCCTGTTCCCGGAGGCGAAGGTGACCATCGGGCCTGCCATCGAGGAAGGCTTTTACTATGATTTCGACGCGGCGCCTTTTTCCAGGGAGGATCTGGATAAGCTGGAGGCGGAGATGAAGAAGATCATCAAAGAAGGGCATAAGCTGGAGCGTTTTACCCTGCCGAGAGCCGAGGCGATCAAGTATATGGAGGAGAGAGACGAGCCTTACAAGGTGGAGCTGATACAGGATCTGCCGGAGGACGCGGAGATTTCCTTCTACGATCAGGGCGGATTCGTAGATCTGTGCGCAGGGCCGCATCTGATGAGCACGAAAAACATCAAGGCGTATAAGCTGATTTCCTCCTCCATGGCATACTGGAGAGGCGATTCCGACAGGGCACAGTTACAGCGTATTTACGGCACTGCCTTTTCTAAGAAGGAGGAGCTGGCGGCATATCTGGAGCATCTGGAGGATATCAAACGCCGCGACCACAATAAGCTGGGCCGTGAGATGGAGCTGTTTACCACGGTTGACGTGATCGGACAAGGTCTGCCCCTGCTTTTGCCGAAGGGCACGAAGATGGTTATGAAGCTGCAGCGCTGGATTGAAGATCTGGAGGACAAGGAGTGGGGCTATGTGCGGACGAAGACCCCGCTTATGGCAAAGAGCGACCTGTATAAAATGTCCGGTCATTGGGATCATTACAAGGAAGGCATGTTTGTGCTGGGAGACGAGGAGAAAGACAAAGAGGTGTTTGCGCTCCGCCCGATGACCTGTCCTTTCCAGTATTACTGCTACAAGAATACCCAGCATTCCTACAGGGATCTGCCGATTCGTTACGGCGAGACGTCCACCCTTTTCAGAAATGAGGACTCCGGCGAAATGCACGGCCTGACCCGTGTGCGCCAGTTCACCATTTCTGAGGGGCATCTGATTATGAGACCGGATCAGATGGTGGAGGAGTTCAAGGGCTGTATCGCGCTGGCAAAACATGTTATGTCAACCTTGGGACTGTTGGATGATGTGACTTGGCATCTTTCCAAGTGGGACCCCGAGAACCCGGGAAAATATATCGGCGAGCCGGAGGTATGGAACGAGACGGAGGCGCATATCCGCAATATCCTCATAGAGCTGGAGCTTCCCTTTACGGAGGATGTGGGCGAAGCGGCATTTTACGGGCCGAAGGTGGATATCAATGCGAAAAACGTGTACGGCAAAGAGGATACTATGATTACCGTGCAGTGGGACGCGCTTCTGGCGGAGCAGTTTGACATGTATTACATCGACCAGAACGGCGACAAGGTGCGGCCGGGCATTATCCACAGGACATCCATGGGATGCTACGAGCGGACGCTGGCGTGGCTGATTGAGAAATATGCGGGCAAGTTCCCCACATGGCTCTGCCCTGAGCAGGTGCGCATCCTGCCGATTTCCGAGAAGTATGAGGCCTATGCCGAGGAGATCAGAAAGGAGCTTGCGCGAAACGATATTGACGTGACCGCTGACAACCGCTCTGAAAAGATCGGATTTAAGATCCGCGAGGCGAGACTTGCCAAGGTGCCTTATATGCTCGTGGTGGGCGCGCAGGAGGCGGAAGACAAGACGGTGTCCGTCAGAAGCCGTTATGCGGGCGACGAGGGCGTGAAGCCCCTGCAGGAGTTTATTGACCAGATCTGTAAAGAGATCAGGACGAAGGAGATCAGACAGGAGATGCCCCAGGAAGGATAAGGCGGGAAAAGGACTGGCGGGCACAGGCGTGTGCCGGAAGGAAAGCCGCAGGCGGAAACATCAGGAAGAGGTGTGGCGGCCGGGCAGAAAACGTTAGTCCATGTCAGATGGAGTGCGCGAATGCATGAATTGAGAAAGAGGACAACAGGCAGAGATCTGGCAGGAGTTTTCCTGCTTGGGCTCAGCCTGTTGATGCTTGGAAAAAGCCTGATGTTGTGCTTTAGCAGCGACATCTGGTATGATGAGCTGTTTACCGTTGGGCTGGTTGAACATACCTACGGCGATATGGTTCGATTTACAGCGGCAGACGTACATCCGCCACTGTATTATTGTATTGTCAAATTGTTTTCGGATTTATGTAAACTAATCGTGCCGGGCGCAGGAACGGTTATTCCGGCGAAGATCGTGTCTGTGCTGCCGTATTTTATTCTGTTGATTTATGCGGTTACTTTTATCAGAAAGCGGTTCGGTATCTTTGTGGGCGGGATGTTCCTGTTTTGCGTGACGGCGATGCCCCAGCTTTCGGCCTACACGGTGGAGGTGCGGATGTATGGCTGGGCGCTCCTGTTTGTGACGGCGGCTTTTTTGCACGGCTATGCGCTGGTTGAATGTTATGTAAACCGGAATGTAGAGCCGAAGAAGGCTGCAGCGGGCGTTGCGTATGGCGGCAAAGGAGCAGCGGAGCCGGATGCTGCGCATGGCAGCACAGGAGCAGCGGAGCAGGATGTTGCGTATGGCAGGCGTGATGCGAAGGAACCGCAAGCAGGACGGCAGGTACAGAGCCGTGGGCTCCACGGGGCGGCCTTCGTCATATATGGGCTGGCGGCGGCCTACACCCAGTATTTTGCCTGTGTGGCGGTTGTGATGGTTTACCTGTTTCTTCTGCGGGCATTCTTGTTTCAGGACAGGCGGCGGGTCAGGGAGTGGCTTTTCTATGTGGCGGTTTCCGTGGTCTGCTATGTGCCGTGGCTTTTTGCGCTGGCGGGACAGCTCGGCGCGGTCAATGAGAATTACTGGATTCTGCCGCTGACCTGGCGGTCCCTTGGTGGGTGCGTGAAATTCCTGATGAAACCTGCCTTTGCCGACGACAGGGTGAATACGGTTCTGGCGGTAATTTTATTTGCTTCATACCTCGGATTGTGGTGGCGGTGGATGCTGAAACTCTACCATAATAGGAGACAAATAAACAAACTGGCGGAAAATAGAGTGGGAGTTCACAGGGCAGACGGCGCGGAGAAAGTGGAAGGCGATGAGACAAAGGTGCGGTTTCTCCTCGCAACCGCAAGCGTCGGCGTTTTGGCAGGTCTGGTGGCGTTCGGGTTTGCGGCGTCGTTTTTGCTTCGCCCTATTTTCGTGTACCGTTATATGATACCGGCGCTGGGATGTTTCTGGATGGGGTTTGCACTCTGTTTGAATGATATATTATGTAAACCTTCAAGTGGGCAGTGTGACATGGGTGACGGCGATGGTACGGAAGAAAAGTTATGTAAACTTATCTTTGCACAGTCAAAGGCCGCCTGTTATGTGGGAATGGCGCTGACGATTCTGGTTACCGTGGTCGGCCTGCGCGACTACCGCGCTTTTATGGGCGAGGAGGAATATAAAATGCGTCTGATGGCTGAGACGGAAGCCGGGCTTGCCATAATCGGTCCACAGGACCGCATTTTCTACAATTTTGATCAGGTGCAGGCGGTGACGGGTTATTATCTGCCAAAGACAGTGGAACGGTATCTCTGGCAGGTGGAAGGCGAGACGCTGATTCAGGAAATTACCTCATCCTGCGGCACGGTAGAAACTGTGGGAGAGATCCGTAAAATGCTGGAAAAGACGCAGGAGGAAGGGCAGAACAGCGGCCTCTGGTTTATCGGCAGTTTTAACAGCAGGGAGGATATCGTGGCCGAATGGCGCGGGGAAGGACTTGCAGTAGAAGAGGCTGGGAGCTTTTTGCTGGAACGGTACTGGTTTAATCTGTATAAAATTTCATAACAGCGGAAATAATACTCCATGACGGAAATATAGAGTGTGACAAATCGTGTCAGGGCGCACGGAATGCGGTTTGTCTGATGCACTGGAACGAGTGCGCAGAAAGGTGGAGTATTTGACATGGCGGAATTAAAATGTGGCGTGGAAAATTGTAGTTACAATCAGGAAAATTATTGCTGTAAAGGCGATATCATGGTGGGCGGCAGTCACGCCTGCGACTGTGACGGCACCTGCTGCGAGAGTTTTTCCCAGAGGCGGGATGACGCCTATGTAAGCTCACTGGAGCACCCCTGCCGTACCATCAGCATTGACTGTGAGGCGGAAAAGTGTGTGTACAATTCCAATTACAAATGTCATGCGGAGCATGTGGACATCAGAGGCTGCGGCGCCTGCGACTGCAAGCAGACACAGTGCGCGACCTTCCGGGAGGCGTAAGCGGGGCATGGCCGTTTTGGCGGCTGCCTAATATGACGTTGCCAGTTTTGAGATTTTATATTACAATGGATATGTTGGACGCAGGCCGTTTGGCTTGCGTCCTCTGACGATACGGGAAAGGCAAATGATAAAGATGCATGGAAAAAAAGTGAAATGCCTGTTGTTTACGCTATGCGCGGCCGCTTTGGTCGGATGCGGCGACGGGGCGGCTGTACATACAAGTGCGGAACTGTCTGAAACGGAGGCGGCGCTGTCTGAGGGCGGCGGGACAGCGGACGGAGAGGAAGAGACCGCGGCAGAAGACGGAGAGGAGACGGATGCGCCTGATACGGACGAAAATGCGGAGCCTGTCATGGAGGCAGATTTTATGGCCCCGGTGGAAATGGATGAAACGTTGAAAAACCAGCTCACGGAAGAGATGCTGGAAGAAAACGAGATGGACATTTCCGTGGTGGAGAGCGCACCCGTCACCAAGGGATGCAGTTTTACCCTGCCGGAAGCCTTTTCGGAGTCGGAGGATATCGAAGGCATGTATGTGACCAGACGTTATCCCATCGACGCTTCCACGATATATTATGTGGCGCTTGGCAGAGACGTGGCGCTGCAGCTCATGACCGAGGAAACCTTCAAGGCGCAGGCGGAAGAAAATTTCCGCAAGGAGTACGGGGAAGAGATCGAGGTGACCATCGACAGTTTTGAGAGCATCCGGATAGACGGCTGTCCGGCTTTTCGCATTTTGTGCCACTATCAGGTGGGAGACACGCAGATTTCGCAGTTGGAATATGCGATCAACGCGGACAAAAGCTATGTGATTACATACTCTCAGACTTCCGACTATGACCGTATGGAAGAGTATGAGGCCAGCGCGGAGACGATTCATCTGGAATTTTAAAGACATATTTTGGAAATCTGATAAAATCTGAATGTGCAGGCGGCGGTAAATTTTACAATCCTTCATGAGGTCATAAAAATTTATGACTTAGAGATGCTATTCCTATCGACACGTTTGTGTCGAGAAGCATTGCACTTTTAAATGAAGGAGGATGAAGGAAATGAAAAAATTTGCAGCACTCGGTTTAGCGATGGCGCTCACGTTCTCTTCCAATGTATATGCGGCGGAGACGGTTGTGCCCGAGGACCGGTTTTCCGAACTGGAATCACTGGCGGAGGCGGCCGGAAAGACCCTTCCGGAGTATACTTCCAACGCGGTGAGCGGGGAGAAACTGTTTGTCAAAGACTGGAGCACGAAGATCTCGGACATCGCTTCCGGAAGCGATATGTATATCGCGGGCGAGAAGACCAACGCGACCTGCGTGGTGGATAAAGTGGATTACCAGACAGCTCTCTACGCAGTGAAAAAGGGAAGGGACGTTGGCGGACAGGCGTTAGTGGCCGCGAAACTTTCCGCGCCGGGCGTGAATCTGGCAGACGCGCAGGTAAAGCTGTATGTGGAGGATATAAAGGCAGGCGACGCGATTTCCGTTTATAAGTGCGTGAAGGGCGAGTGGGAGCCTGTGGCCGTTACGGCGGTGACCGACGGTTATGTGCAGGCAGCTTTTGACTATCAGGGCATTTATGCGGTCATAAAGACGGACCCGGCGAAGCCTGTAAAATAAAATAGAAAAAACAGCTCCATTAAAAAAAGCGGTTGACATATACATGCACTGTATGATATAGTGTCAACTGTGCGAGAGCACAGACAACCAAGCAGAGCATCCGCTCTCACCTTGCAACGATTTCAGTTCGCAAGCGTTCATAGCCTGTTTCGCGCCGTCAGGCGCAAGTTTTATTGGGCATTTATGAGCGGGTGGATAGCAAGGCTGTCCGCTTTTTTTGCGCGTATAAGCAGAGTCAGAAAGCGTCAGAGTCCGGAAGGCATGCTTGCATGCAGGACGGAATATGACGATTTATGACGAGCAACGCGAACGAAAAATGCGAAGCATTTTGAGTCTGCTTATACGCGTGGCAGAGAAGAAAGTTTTCTTATGGGAGGGTAAAACAATTAGCGACTTATTTATCAATGAGCAGATCAGAGACAGAGAAGTACGGGTGATTGGCGTAGACGGGGAACAGCTCGGTGTTATGCCAACAAGGGACGCGATGAGACTTGCAGAAGAAGCGGGAGTGGATCTGGTAAAGATCGCGCCTACGGCGAAGCCTCCTGTTTGCAAGATTGTGGACTACGGCAAGTTTAAGTATGAACAGGCCAGAAAAGACAAGGAAGCAAAGAAAAAGCAGAAGATCGTTGAGATCAAGGAGATCCGGCTGTCTCCGAATATCGACACCAACGATTTGAACACGAAAGTGAATGCTGCCAGAAAGTTTATCAGCAAGGGTGACAGAGTGAAAGTTACCTTGCGTTTCCGCGGTCGTGAGATGGCGCACATGAATACGAGCAAGCATATTTTGGACGACTTTGCGGAGGCTCTTTCCGACATCGCGGTGATGGATAAGGCACCGAAGGTGGAAGGCAGAAGCATGACCATGTTTTTAGCTGAGAAGCGCTGAGCGCTCGGTTAAAATAAATGATATCCCGGGTTGATATCTCGTAACAGGAATAAAAATACAGGAGGAACAGTAAAATGCCGAAAATGAAAACCAGCAGAGCTGCTGCAAAACGTTTCAAGGTAACCGGAACGGGTAAGTTAAAGAGAAATAAAGCGTATAAGCGCCATATCTTGACCAAGAAGACAAGAAAGAACAAGAGAAATCTCAGAAAGCCTGCGATGACCGATAAGACGAATGTAAAGAGCATGAAGAAGATTCTGCCTTATCTGTAAGACGGGCATAGACGAGGGAGTTTGAAATTTAGGAGGGAAAAGACATGGCAAGAATAAAAGGCGGTATGAACGCCAAAAAGAAACATAACAGAGTGTTAAAACTTGCGAAAGGTTACAGAGGCGCAAGATCAAAGCAGTACAGAGTGGCAAAACAGTCCGTGATGAGAGCGCTGGCATCATCTTATGCCGGAAGAAAAGAGAGAAAGCGTCAGTTCAGACAGCTCTGGATCGCACGTATCAATGCGGCGGCAAGAATGAACGGTCTGTCCTACAGCAAATTTATGTACGGCCTGAAAAATGCGGGCATTGACATGAACAGAAAGATGCTTGCGGAGATGGCGGTTAACGATGCGACAGGCTTTACCAGTCTGGCGGAGGTTGCGAAAGCAAATCTGAAATAAGTATGAAAAATGAGGGCATGGCGTATACGTCGTGTCCTTTCTCTTCATAATGTGAGAAGTACTTCTGGCTGCTCACAGCAAAGGCTGTTTCGCAAAGTCAGCAAGCTGACGTGGAAGTACTAAGTCTCACACAGGAGAATGCCCAAAGTACGGGCATTCTCCGCACGGAATCTAAAGAGTACAGAAAACAGGAGGCCTTTATGGGAGTATTGGACGGATTACAGCCGCAGCGCGTGTTTCATTTCTTCGAGGAGATCAGCCGCATTCCTCACGGCTCGGGAAATACCGGAGCCATCAGCGATTATCTGAAAGCCTTTGCGGAAAAGAGAAATCTTTTTTGCATACAGGATGCGCTTGGCAATATCATTATCATTAAGGATGCTTCTCCTGAAAGAGAAGAGGAGGAGCCTTATATCCTGCAGGCGCATATGGATATGGTGGCGGTGAGCGCGCCTGACGCAAAGATTGATATGAAAAAGGAACCGCTCAGACTGAAAGTGGAAAACGGCAGAATTTTTTCCGAGGGAACCAGCCTTGGCGGAGACGACGGGATCGGCGTGGCGTACTGCCTGGCGGTTTTGGAGGAAGATTCACTTTCCCTGCCCCGTCTGGAAGTGATTCTGACGGTGGATGAGGAGACAGGCATGGAAGGCGCCACAGACATTGATCTTTCTATGCTGCGCGGAAGACGCATGATCAATCTGGATCAGGAGGAGGAAGGCATCTTTATTACAAGCTGTGCGGGCGGCGCCAGAGTGGATGTGGAGATGCCCATGGAGATGGAAAATGCGCCGGGAGAAGCGTACCGGATGATCACATTTCGAATGGCAGGGCTTGCGGGCGGCCATTCGGGTATGGAAATCGGAAAAGGGCTTGGCAATGCCAACCGGCTTTTGGGTGCGTTTCTTGGCCGTCTTTCCCAGCGCTATGATATCCGGCTTGTCCGTATGAACGGGGGACTCGCGGACAACGCAATCCCGAGAGAGGCGGCAGCCGAGGTTTTGGTGCGCGGAGAGGATGTGCAGGAGATTCTGTCATATGCCCAGACGGAGGAGCAGAAGGTCAGAGAGGAATTACAGGAAAAGGAACCGGGCTTCTTCTTGGAAAAACTCTGCCACGACAGTATAGTTTCTGAAAAAGTTTACACGAAAAAGAGTACGGCGGAGGCGTTTGCCTGCATTTGTAAACTGCCAAACGGTGTGATCGATATGAGCGGGGATGTGGAAGGACTGGTGGAAACATCTTTAAATCTGGGCGTTATGTCTTTGCAGGAAGACGGCTTGCGCCTGTCCTACGCGGTCAGGAGCAGTGTGGATCAGTCAAGGGAAAATTTGTGCAGACATATGCAGCAGACCGCAGAGCAAAACGGCGCAAAGGCATCTGTCAGAAACGCGTATCCCGGCTGGGCTTACAGAAAGGATTCGCCCCTGCGTGACAGCATGGTGCGGATTTATGAGAAAATGTACGGCAAGGAGCCGGTTTTGGAGGCCATTCACGCAGGGCTGGAGTGCGGTATTTTGTCCGGTAAGATTCCTGATTTGGACTGTGTCAGCATCGGGCCGGATCTCCAGAACGTGCATACGGCCGAGGAGAGCATGGACATTGCGTCTGTGGGCCGGGTCTGGGACTATCTCATAGCGGTTTTAAAACAGGGCACATGATTTGTAGACAGATATTGACAGAAATGGTATAAAATCGTAGAGTATAGGTATTAAGGATTATTCTAGGGGAAATATATAGTGCAAGGTGAAAACGGCTATGAAAGATATATTGACGGGATTAGACCAGTATGAAGTTTTTCTGCAGAAGTTGGAGAAAGAACTGGAGCAGATCGGCGATGACCGGATTATCATCGTATATACGGATATTAAGCATTTTAAGTATATCAACGACACCTATGGCTATAAAGTGGGAGATGCCCTCCTGCGGGATTTTGTAGATGAATTTATGGGGAAAACGGATATCATTGTCGGCGCGTCCAGAGTGTATTCCGACAATTTCGTGGTGGCCAACAGAGTTTCTCCCGATTACTATACCAACGAAGAATTTCGAGAGTTGATTCATAAGCTGAATCAGGAGCGGGAGGCAAAATTCCGTGAGAAATATCTGAACAGCAGATTGCAGTTTTGCACAGGGATTAGCGTGATTGATAAAAACAGCCGCAGCCTGGATGCGGAGACCGCGGTTTCCAACGCCAATCTTGCGAGAAAAGTGGCCAAGGAGATGGAGCATGACAGTTGCGTGCTCTTTGACCAGAGTATGATGGAGGGGATCAAGCGGGAAGTGGAAATCACATCCTCCATTCCCAAGGCGCTGGCGCAGAAAGAGTTTAAAGTCTATTTCCAGCCTAAAATCGATACGGATACGCTGGAGCTGATCGGGGCGGAGGCTCTGGTGCGCTGGCAGAAGCCGGACGGCAGTTTTGTTTATCCGGATGAGTTCATTCCGCTGATTGAGCGGAGCGGACAGGTTATAGACGTGGATTATTATGTATACAGAAAAGTTTTCAGTTTCCTTGCCAGACGCCTGAAGGAAGGGAAAAAGGTGGTGCCTGTTTCCGTAAACGTGTCCAGAGTGCATTTACAGAAAATGCATATTCTGGAGTATGTGAAGGAGCTGCTTGAGGAGTTTCAGATTCCCTGTTCGCTGGTGGAATTTGAACTGACGGAAAGCATTTATCTGGACAACACGGAGCAGGCGTTGGAACTGATCAAAGGTTTACATAATTTGGGAATAAAAGTGTCCATGGACGATTTCGGTTCCGGCTATTCTTCCTTAAATCTGCTCAGCAAACTGCCCATCGACATTATCAAGCTGGACAGAGTATTCCTGAAAGAGGGCGAGATGCAGGAGAGCGACAGGATCATCATTTCCTGTGTGGTGGATATGGCGAAAAAGCTGAAAATCACCTCCCTCTGTGAGGGTGTGGAAACACTGGAGCAGAGTAACTATTTGAAGGAAGTTGGCTGCCAGATGCAGCAGGGATTCTATTTCTCCAGAC